>JBLHXN010000041.1:0-27047 GCA_047630355.1 Spirosomataceae bacterium
GACCCCAACTAAACGTTGAAACTCCTCAGGGCTTCGATTTTTATATTGTCCAAAAATATCCATAAGACAAAATTACTCATAGCTTTGGTAAGCAGAAAAATAAATAGGAAAGAAGTCTATTATACTTATCCTTCGCACAAATAGTGGCATCTATAATGCCAATTGCTGAATCGGTGGACACAAAGGCTCCCGTGCTTTCACACGTAACGCTATCCTGAAAATATCCGCCTTCGACGTAGGCCGCTTTTGGCAAAGCGTTTGAACTCAGTTTGCAAAATATCCCGCAACTCTGCATTGTAACAGATGTTATAAATAGATGTAGATAAGTATGTTTTTTTTATTTTGTGGTTCATTGTTTATTTCTCACTTATACGAGCGGAAGAGCATTTTGTAACCACGAGGTACAAAAAAAGATGAACTTTCGCCCATCTTTTTAAAATCTCAATAAATTTTGAAGTTACTTACTCTGCTTTTGGCTTCTTTGTTTTCTTTGCCTTCTTTTCTTTCACTTCGGCTTTCGCTTCAACTACTTCTTCGGCTTTTACTTCTTCGCTCGTTGTTTCTTCTTCTACTTCTGGTGCATCCCACAGTTCTGGCATTTCTACAGATAATAGATTGTACCAGTTAATCAATTTCTTGACGTCAGAAGTGTGTACACGCTCGCGGTCAAAATCAGGCATTACTTCGCCCAATGTTGAGTAAAGCTCTTCGGTATCGGCAACTTTGGTATCCAGCTCAATTTTTTCGCCGAACTTTTCCCGCATTGCAAAGAAAATATCTCCCAACGGCATAGAGTCATTTACACCTTGCTGATAAATTGAAATATCTTTCAAAACTGATACGCGTGCGGTAGCAGGTACCATCTGGCGTTTCTTTTTATCGTCCATTGACTCTACAATAACGCCCGAACGACCCGGCTTCAAAATGCGATAAAGACCACCTTTACCTGATATATTAGCTACTTCTTTTAATAATTCCATTCGTTTTCTTTAAAATTGAAACACAAAATAAAGCAATCGAATCCCGATTCGGAAATCATTGCATAAATTTTAGAGAGCATTATGGTCAATTAGGTATGGATTATATACTTTTTCAGACTCCGAAATATTTTTTTCAAAAAATCGTCCGTTCTTTCAAAACTGATTTTATCTCTTCAATCGAATCCGTTGTCGAATATTTTAACAGAAATAAAAAATAATCCGCATTTTTGTATTTAGCCCTTTTCGTGCATTATCACATAACCTTAACGTAAATGAAAGACTTATTTTTCAGTGGAACGGCTTTCTGTTTGATTTTAGCTACCACCATAAATTCTATGGCACAATTTGACTACCCTAAAACTAAAAAAATCAATCACGTTGATAATTACCACGGTACTATCGTAGCTGATCCCTACCGTTGGTTAGAAGACGACCGCTCGGAAGAAACCGCAGCCTGGGTAAAAGCCCAAAATGAACTGACCGATGCGTATTTAGAAAAAATATCTTACCAAGACGGCTTCATGAAGCGATTGGAAGAGGTTTACAACTACCCGAAGTACTCGGCTCCATCCCGCAACGGCGAATGGTTTTATTTCTACAAAAATGACGGCTTGCAAAATCAAGCGGTGTTATATCGTCAAAAAGGACTGGACGGAACTCCCGAATTAGTATTGAATCCCAATGAATTAGCGGCAGAAGGCACCACTCGTTTGACGCAATTCAGCTTATCAAAAAACGGGAATTACGCCGGTTATGCTCTTTCAGAAGGCGGCTCCGACTGGCAGACAATAAAGCTAATGAATATGAAAACCCTCAAGACGTTAGACGACAATGTGGAATGGGTGAAAATATCGGGTATTTCGTGGCAAGGCGACGGATTTTATTACAGCCGCTACCCAAAACCAGACGGAAGTGCGTTAGCCGCTAAAAACGAAGATCATCAAGTTTTCTATCACAAAATAGGTACGCCGCAAAATAAAGACACGCAAGTGTTCCGTGATGCTGATAATCCGCAACGTTTTCATACCGTGGGCACCACAGAAGACGAAAAGTACGCCATTCTTACAGTAAGCGACCGAGGGAAAGGTTTGGACGGAAATGGTCTGTACTTTAAATCGAAAGAAGACAAAACCTTTACTCCTATTATTTCAGAAATAACAAATGACTCTTACAGTATTGTGGATAACGTAGGGGATAAATTTATTATTCGTACCACAAAAGGTGCACCCAATGAGCAATTGATGCTTTACACTCCCGCTACCAAAAAGTGGGAGTCGTATATTGAGGAAAAGCCGGAACCGCTGAACGGAGCAAGAACCGCCGGAGGCAAACTGTTTATCTCTTACCTAAAAGATGTTACCACGAAAGCGTACGTTTACGATTTACAAGGTAATCTTGAAAAGGAAATTGAATTACCGGGCGTAGGTACCGCCGGAGGTTTTGGAGGAAACGCCGATGATAAATTCGTTTTCTACACGTTTACGTCGTTTACTTTCCCACCCACCATTTACCGTTACGATATTGCCACGGGAAAGAGTTCGGTTTTCAGAGAGCCAGAGGTTGCATTTGATGCTATGAATTTTGAGACCAAACAAGTCTTTTACGAAAGTAAAGACGGCACAAAAATTCCGATGTTCATTACTTATAAAAAAGGTATTGAAATGAACGCCAAAAATCCAACACTTCTTTACGGATACGGTGGCTTTAATATTACGCTCAATCCATCGTTTAATCCATTGTTGATTCCATTCTTGGAGCAAGGCGGCGTTTACGCTCAGGCTAATTTACGTGGCGGCGGCGAGTACGGCGAGGCTTGGCACGAGCAAGGTATGAAACTGAAAAAGCAAAACGTATTTGATGACTTCATTGCCGCCGGAGAGTATTTGATTGAAAACAAGTATTGCACCAGCGAGTACCTCGCACTTCGTGGGGGATCTAATGGAGGTTTATTAGTTGGAGCGGTCATCAATCAGCGTCCGGGCTTGGCAAAAGTGGCGATTCCGCAAGTGGGCGTAATGGATATGCTACGTTTTCAGAAATTCACGATTGGCTGGAACTGGATCGCCGACTACGGTTCGTCTGATAATTACGATGAATTTAATTCACAATATACGTATTCGCCGCTGCACAATGTTCGGTATAACGTAGCCTATCCGGCAACGCTTGTAACCACCGCCGATCATGATGACCGCGTAGTTCCGGCTCATTCGTTTAAGTACGCCGCTACTTTACAAGAGATTGCGGGACCAAGCAGTAAGAATCCACTATTGATTCGGATTGATACTAATTCTGGTCATGGAGCAAGTAACACCAAGAAAAACCTCGAACTCTACGCCGACATTTACGGCTTCATATTTTACAACATGGGAATTACACCCAAGTTCTAAAGTAATAACAGTTAGAATTTAATATATTTAATAAGTCCTACTTCGACTATCGAAGCGGGACTTATTTTTTTGTCATTATTCTAAATCAACCAAATGTAGCCTGTTAATAAAGTTTTAACTTATATAATAATTTTCTAAATAGAACTTTTCTAATACAAAGTAAGAGATTTATACTATATAAAAATATATAATACTTTGATACTATATTATTACCCAATAATATTTTGATTTAATTCATTTTTAGCTTTGTTTTGGTATCGAATTATTCTTAAAACGAATAATTAAACAGTTTTTAAACCTTTCAAAATTACTCAAATTACTTATGAAAAAAGTTGAAGCAATCGTAAGAAAATCGAAGTTCGATGCGGTGCAAGAAGCACTGTATGATGTCGGCATTCAGTTTCTCACCTACTGGGATGTACGTGGGGTGGGAAAAGACATCCAACACCGTTCGTACCGTGGCATCGAATACGATACGAGTACCATTGAACGTACATTCGTCACTTTTTTCTGCCAAGACAAAAACGTAGATCCAGCAATCACAGCAATCATTGCTTCCGGACAAACGGGAGAAATTGGTGACGGAAAAATCTTTATCTCGGATGTAGAAAGAGCGATTAAGATTCGTACGTCCGAAGACGGCGTTGACGCTCTCAACTAATACCCCTTACTACTTAAACCAAGTCATATTCAAAATCTAAAGAGACTATAAAATTATGGAAGAATTGCCAACTCAATTAAATGATCCATCAATTTATAGTTTCTTATTTAATAAAAATTCCAAAAGTACAATTTAAGTGGTTGATCATAAAGTAACAATACAACTTTATTGCTTTAGCATGCTATTGTCAAAAATCAACACTTCAAAGAATACTGAAAAATTTTCTAAAAATATATTATCATGAACGAAGCAATATTAGTAAATAGTTCGTCGGTGGATGCAGCAGCACACTCGCTGTTTGTCGCCAATAACACTTGGATGTTAGTTGCCACAGCACTTGTTTTTATAATGCACTTAGGGTTTTCTGCCTTGGAAGCAGGGTTTGTTCGTACTAAAAATACAGTAAATATATTGTTCAAAAATGCGATGATTATCGCGATTGGTTTATTGACTTATGCTTTTATAGGTTTCAATTTAATGTATCCAGGAGATGCCTCAATCATTGAAGGTTTCTTAGGATTCGCAGGTTTTGGAATTGAAGCACCTGAAGGAGCTGCAGGCTTAATCGATTATGCTGACGGTGGATATACTTACTGGACAGATTTTATCTTTCAAGGGATGTTTGCTGCTACTTGTGCAACAATTGTCTCTGGTGCTGTAGCTGAACGTATGAAATTAGGTTCTTTCTTATTATTTGCTACTGCCTTTGTAGCAATTGCTTACCCTATCACAGGAATGTGGAAATGGGGCGGCGGATGGTTAGATGGCTTAGGCTTCTACGATTTCGCTGGTTCTACAATCGTACACGCAGCGGGTGGATTTGCCGCTTTAGCAGCAGCGATGTTGTTAGGTCCTCGTTTGGGCAAATACACAAAATCTGGTATCAAACCGATTCCTGGTCACAGTATGCCTTTAGCTGCAATCGGTGTATTCTTATTGTGGTTCGGTTGGTTCGGCTTTAATGGTGGTTCGGTATTATCAGCTGATCCTGGTCCTGTGTCATTGGTATTTGTAACGACTTCTTTAGCAGCAGCAGCTGGTGCAGTTGGTGCTTTCGGAACATCGTATGCTTTATTTAAAACACATGATTTATCAATGGTATTGAATGGTATTTTAGGTGGCTTAGTTGGTATCACAGCAGGTGCTGACTTGATGTCACCGATGGAAGCAATTATCATTGGTTTGATTGCCGGTGTGATTATTCCTCTCTCTGTTGTTTCCTTTGATAAAATTAAAATTGATGATCCTGTCGGTGCAACTTCTGTACACTTAGTTTGTGGTATTTGGGGAACATTGGCCGTTGGTATTTTTGGTGATCTGGCAGGTGGTGGACAGTTTGTCAATCAGTTGATTGGTGTGGCTGCGATTGGAGCATTTTCATTTGTATTCGCTTATGCGGTATTGTTTCTATTGAAAAAGACAATTGGTATCAGAGTAGAGGAGAAAGAAGAATTAGATGGACTTGACTCTTCTGAACACGAAATGATGTCTTACGCTGACTTTATAACTAAATAAAGTATGGTGTTTACGATTGTGATGTTGTGAAGCCAGTGTTGATTAGACATCTACGAGCACGGCGAAGCGATATACAACTAATTCAAAATAAAATTTTATTCATCATAGTCTAACAGAAAGGCTCTCTGCATTTGCGGAGAGCCTTTCTTATTTAGAATGCTATTAGTTGCTTTATCTGTTTGTCAATAAACTCTTTATAAACCGGGAGCGTAAAATCGTTGTCTGCAAAATGATTGCCCATCAAACCAAGTTTCACCCGCAAACCAAGCACGTTTGCTCCCATATAACTCAAAATGTCGTTCAAATGTCCGAGTCCGACAGCGTTTCCTAAAACGCCGGCAGAGATACCTACCAATGCTACCTTCTTATCATCAAAAGTATCAGGGTAACGCAAACCGTCAAAGAAGGTTTTCAGTACGCCCGGGAAAGAGCCGTTATACTCAGGAACTACAACCACAAACTTTTGAATTCGATCAATCGTTACTTGAAATTCGTTGAAGTCAACATTGTGCCCAGCATTTTGATAAAGTGCCGAGAAAGCAAAGTCTTCAGGAAGCTTTGACAAGTCAATTACCTCAGTAGATGATCCTTTAAATTCAAGTTGCTTTTTGTAGTAATGAGCCACTTTCCCAGAAAGTGAATTTTGGCGATTAGTGCCTATAATTATACCTATTTTTTCAGAAGTCATTTTATATGGATTTCAGTGGTGTTCTGTACACTCCTCTAACAAAAAATTCTACGCAAGGTTTAGTTTTCTAAAGATAAATCGTACGCTTGCTTCGCAATTTCCAGTTCTTCGTTGGTCGGAATGACCAAAACTTTTACGCGTGAGTCAGTAGTTGAGATTTCTAAAATATCGTCACTTCGCTGTTCATTTTGGGAATTGTTTATTTCAATACCGAGGTAGTCCATTTCTTCGCAAATCATTCGGCGAAGTAAGCTCGAATTCTCCCCAATTCCAGCGGTAAAAATTATTGCATCTACGCCGTTCATCGCTGCCGTATACGCTCCGATATACTTCTTAACCCGGTAAGCATTCATTTCTAAAGCAAGTTTACAATCGGCGTTTCCGTTTTCTGCTTCTCGTTGAATATCGCGTAAATCGCTGAAACCTGTCAAACCGAGCATTCCGCTCTGCTTATTAAGTATATCTTTTAATTCGTTCGGTTTATAGCCTAAAGTTTCGATTAAATAAAATATGACTGAATGGTCAATATCTCCGCTTCGCGTTCCCATGATTAAACCATTTGACGGGGCAAAACCGAGGCTGTGGTCAATACTTTCCCCTTTGTGAATTGCCGTGACACTACACCCGTTTCCTAAATGAATAGAAATAATCTTAGTATCTGGTTTTTCTAAATATTGTATTGCTTTCTCTGAAATATATTTGTGACTCGTTCCGTGAAAACCGTAAAGTCGGATATTTTCATCGTAAAAAAGTTTATTTGGAATGGCGTATTTCGCCGCTCGCTCAGGAATGGTTCGGTGAAATGCCGTATCAAAAACAGCGACTTGTTTTGCGTTCGGGAAAATTTCTTCTGCCATCACAATTCCTTCTAAATTGGCGGGATTATGCAAAGGAGCTAAAGGAATAAGCTCTCTAATTTCGTCTTTTACACTATCGGCAATTAACGTCGTCCCTGTAAATTTACTCCCGCCGTGCACCACCCGATGCCCGATCATTTCAATTTCCTCGGGTGAAGAAATTACTCCAAACTCAGCATTCGTCAACATTTTCACCATCAATTCTAAACCAATTTTATGGTTCGGAATTTCAGCAACTTCCCTAACTTTTTGATTATCACTTTCGTGCGTAATTTTTGCATCCTCCGCTCCAATCCGCTCAATTAAGCCCTTACAAATAACCGTTTCGGCGGGCATTTTAATCAACTGATATTTAATGGACGAACTGCCAGAATTTAGAATTAAAATATTCATTTTTGAAGACGAAAGGTTTTAGACAAAATATCAATCCCGTTTAGCAGTCGAAGACTCTGCCGGCGGTTGACGCAATTCCTCGAAATCAACCACTACCGAGGTCTGGACAACCCCGTCTACAACTATCAGCAGGTTTTAAATCCCCTCTGCTTGGATAGCCGTAATAATTACGGTGTTAACTATATCATCAACAGTGCAACCACGACTCAGGTCATTCACAGGCTTATTCAGCCCTTGCAGAACTGGTCCGATTGCCAACGCTCCGGTTTCTCGCTGAACGGCTTTATACGTATTGTTTCCCGTATTCAAATCAGGAAAAATAAAGATAGTTGCCTGCCCCGCTACTTCCGAATCAGGCATTTTACTTTTACCTACTTTCATGTCTACAGCGGCATCGTACTGAATTGGCCCTTCCACTTTTAGATCAGGCCGTTTTTCTTTCACAATTGCCGTAGCCTGCCGAACGGTATCAACGTCCGCTCCCGCTCCTGATGTACCGGAAGAGTAAGAAAGCATGGCAATCTTCGGTTCGATTCCAAACGATGCACTCGTTTCAGCGGATGAAATGGCAATTTCTGCCAGCTCCGGTGCGGTAGGGTTTGGGTTAATAGCACAATCACCGTAAACAGTTACCCGGTCCGGCAGGCACATAAAAAATACGGAAGAAACCACAGAAACTCCCGGCTTGGTTTTGACGAATTGCAACGCAGGGCGAATAGTATGTTGAGTAGTGTGAATTGCTCCCGAAACCATACCATCGGCGTGGCCTTTATAAACCATCATCGTTCCAAAATACGAAACGTCGGTCATCAAATCACGAGCCATCGGCAGGTTGATATTTTTGTGCTTTCGCAATTCGAAGAGCGTCTCAGCGTAATCCTCAAACATTTCCGAATTAATTGGATTTACGACGTTTACGCTTTCTATATCTAACGAAATATCAAGACTTGCTAAACGGACAGCAATTTTACTTTTCTCTCCAATTAAGGTAAGGGTCACAACTCCTAAATCAATCAATTGCTTCGCTGCTTGCAGAATGCGTTCGTCGTAGGCTTCAGGTAACACAATATGTTTTTTGTGGAGTTTCGCCCGTTGCAATAGATTGTACTGAAACATTCGGGGCGTAATGCCTTCGGCTTTGAAGGTTATTAAGCGTTCAGCAAGTAGTTCTACTGAAATATTAGCCGCAAAAACCTGCTTTGAAACCTTTATCTTCTCCGTATTTTCAGCGTAAATTTTTGGTTTTATATCGCCAATTCGGTTAGTAATAGAATACGTTCCGTCATTCACCGAAATGACAGGAATTACGTCAGAAAGTCCTTCAATCAGTTTCATAATCGAAGGTTCGGGAATAAGCCCTCCGGTCAGAACAATACCGGAAATGGATGGATAATTTGCCGAAATATTGGCTTGCAACGCTCCTAAAATAATATCAGCACGATCACCGGGCGTAATGACCAAACTGCTCTCTTTGAGGTGCGTAAGATAATTCCGCAATTGCATCGCTCCAACGCTATACGCTCCCGCCTGATTGTTGAGGTAATTTTCTCCGAAAAGCACTTTTCCGTCCAACTCCTGAGCGATTTCCTTCAGTGATGGATTCGCTAAAACGGTATTCATCGGTATTACTTCAATTTGCACTTCGGAAGGCAAGTTTTTTACTAAAGCTTCCTTCGTTAAGTCTACCTGTTCGGGACGGACTTTATTTGCCACCACCATGAGCACCTGCACACCATTATCCTCGAAAGAGTCTAAAGCAATCTGAAGGTTTCCGGTAACATCTTCGATAGATTTATCAGTATCGGATGCAATCAAAACAACGGGGATTCCCAGATTTTTGGCAATCAGAATGTTAATATCCCATTCGATGATTGTTCCTTCTCCCGAGAAATCAGTTCCTTCAACAAGTATAAAGTCGAAGTCTGCTTCCAGAGCTTTGTATTTATGAATTACTTTGGAAATAATTTCATCATCTTTCCCTGTGTTTTTAAGACGAATGACTTCACTTCGAGTGAGTGCATAAGCATTCTCAAAATTTAGGGTCAGACCGAAGTGAGTTATGATCGTGCGAATATGATTATCCATTTCACCCGCTTTGAAATCGTCTATGATTGGCCGGAAATAACCAACTTTTGCGGCTTTCCCAAGTAGCATTTCCATCATCCCGATAGAGATAACAGATTTTCCGCTATTGGGTCCCGTTGTGGCAATGTATAAACCCTGACTCATTTGTTTTAGAAGTTAATTTTTGAAGGTTTAGCTCTATTTCAATATTACTAACCGCAAAAATGGCATTTGAGTTTTTTGAAACAGAAAAGAGAAGACTGACCTCTTAGAGTCAAACTCTTACCAAGTGGCGATTTCAGTTTTATCCAAAAAGCAAACCGTGAAGATACCTCCCGGGAACTAACGTGAATCCACCCGCGATGATTAACGCCCCGAAGTAAAGTAAAAGCATTTTACGTTTGTGCTTCTTTACCTGATGCTTTTTTGCGGCAATTAACGCCGTGGGCACTGTCCAGAAGGTTAGAAAACTAAACAAGTGAATCCACCCAAAATGGTTGAGAAATTGCGACCCCACTAAAGCGGGCATGAATAAAGTAATAGTAGCCGTGACCATCATCAAAACCATATAAATCTTCCCCAAATTACGATGAAGCGTATCGCCTTTTTGTGCAATAAGCAAATATGCTCCCAAAGGAACGCAAGGCAGAACGGTAAATAAGTGTGAGAACATCAGGACATCGTAAACTTCTCGGGTCATTGAATATTACTTGAGGTGAGTTTTATTACTACCCAAAGTTAACAGATATGATACAGCGGTAAAAGATTTACAAAAGAAATCGTAATTCTGTAAATGATTTGTGAGAACTGAAACGGGACAACAAGTAATTGGGCGACACTTTCTTCAAGTACAAGATTCAGAGTTGGTCACGAAGAAAAGCCGCAACTAATGTTGCGGCTTCGTGGGAGTTGAGGGATTCGAACCCCCGACCCTCTGCTTGTAAGGCAGATGCTCTGAACCAACTGAGCTAAACTCCCTTTCTGAATTGGGAATGCAAAGATGCACGGTTGCGTTTTTATTTCCAAATACTTTTGACAAAAATTTCAACCAAAGCCAATGATTTTTCTTAACTTATTTAGTCTTGCCTGATTATCAAGCGTTAACATATCTTTCCAGCTACTTACCTTTGGCAATTCACCGTAATACTTAGCTTTTAAATAAGCAATAGCACGCTGTTTTTGAGAATTAGCAAGGGCACTGGTCTTCAAACCCATATAATAGTACTCACTCAAGAAAGGATAGATTTGCTGTTGATATTTTCCTTCTGTATGCCGGTTTAGGTTTTCGTACATTTCGATTCGATTCTGCAAAAATGCCCAATCAAAGTTACTATCGGTATAACTCAGCCCGGCACTATTTCTCCTGTAGACCGACATAACATCCGGCAAGTAGCCTATTGCTGCACTATCTGCAAGTAGGATATAAAGCGGAATATCGCCGCTCTTAGTTTCGAAAAACCACGCTGGAAACTTATCACCAATTACTTGCTTACGAAGCATGACGCTTGCCGTGGCCATAAACCAGATTTCTCGCTCTTTTAAGAGGTCATGAACCGTGGTAAGCTTAGGCTGATCAGGTGGGTTGATATTATAATCTTCTCTCCCGCTGCCGTCCTCAAATTTCATCAGAGCATTATGGAAGCAGGCAGAACATTCAGAATGCTTATCCAGGTAGTCGGCTTGTTTCTGAAATTTATAATCGTCGATGTAGTAATCATCTCCCTCAAAATGGGTTACGTATTCACCGCGACATTGAGAAAAAGCGTGCGTAAAGTTAAACTTACCCGGCGACCCATATTTTATTAAGTTTTCCGGGTGAATGTAAGCTCTGACAATATGCGGATATTTGTCAGCATATTTTTTAACAATTTCGGACGTTCCGTCGGTAGAACAATCATCACCAATTACAATTTCAAAAGTGAAATTTATTTGCTGACTTAATATCGAATCCAATGCTTGTTCGATGTATTTAGCGTGGTTATAAGTGATAAAACAAACGCTTACTTTTGGTTTTGCAGGCTGATTCGGGTTGCCGTACAAGTGCTTATCAAGTTCTTTAAAATCAATCATTTACGAATTATTCTCAGTCAAAGTTGCCCAACCAAATCCGGTTTTACCATGATGATTCCCGTTGTAAAACAGGTGCCGTTTTTCACCAAAGTCAAAAACCATAGGATATTCTATCATCTCTGAGTCCCAACCCGACTCCGACACCTTGATTCCAACCTCAGCATCTTTTCGTGTCCAGTTTATACCGTCAACAGACGTTGCGTAACCAATTCTGTAAGATTCAGCGGCATCTGCCCCTCTGAAATCGTACATGCCTCGAAAAGAATACCACATAGAGTAAGTCCCGTCTACTTCTTTAACTACCGACGGCCTGGAAATTCCGCTTGGTTTGCCGTCTATGTAATCAATTGCCACAATTCCTTTTCTGTCCCAATATATTCCATCTGGCGATTCTGCGTATTTTATATGGTATGCTGGTTCAGCAAGACCGTCAACTACTATCCACTCGGTACAATTGAGGTACCACATTTTGAAAATTCCTTCGTCATGCAAAACGCAGCAACTGCCACTAAACTGCGGTTCGGTAGGAATGGTACTAATTACCGGACCCGTAAATTTCTTCTCGTAATGAACGCCATCCTTACTAATCGCCAAGCCAATGGCGTTGTGGTACGGAATAGTATTTCTGATCGTCCAACCGATGTAATAAAGCCATTTCTCGCCGTTTGGATGGTGCAGTAACCACGTTGGCATAATGCCGCAATCGTCAAACGTACCGATTTTTCCCAATTCTAAAATTGGCTCTGGATGAACATAATTGACCTTAGTGAAGTCTGTTGGCTCCACATCAACGAATGACGGGATACACTGTCCCTTACCATTTCGGGCGGAATATATCACCCGCAACCCAGTCTCATAAATATCGTCGTTACAAACTACGTGAGCGTATCCTTGGTCCCATCCGTTTTTTCCGTCTGGGCAGTACACAAGCCCTTTTTTATTCCACATTTTATTAAGAATTAGTTGCTTAGAAATTGGTTTTGGAGCGGATTAGTCCGCATTTCACTATGCCTTTACCTTCTTCATTTTAGTTTTCTGAGAAAGAACTGACTGTCATTCACCAATTCTGTTTCGTTATCCATTTCTTCGTTGAGTTTAATATCGCCTTCCTGATACGGAATTACGCCTTTTGAGTAGAAAAGGTATTCGGCTTCTTCGGGAATAGGTTTGACCGCACTTCTGAACGGGTGAATCGGTATCAGCGTTCGTTCAAAATCTTTTCCCCAAAGTGGATATTCAAAGTCTTCATTTTCTTGTTGTGTCCCTAACGCCACAATAGCATCTTTAGGCACTATTGTATCAAATTTTTGGTACGCAGGAGTTAACATTTTCCTGCCCAAAAGTAACTGTTCCATACGGGAAAGGTTCCTAATATTCTGTTCACCAGTTAACGGAATCAAGTCTCTAAAAAGCAGCGTACTGAGAGCAGAGGCAACAATAATAGCCGACGAGACAGCCAGATACCCTTTTGCCTTAGCTTTGAATAAGTAAACTATCAGTGGTAAAAACCAGATTGCCATATTCATAAAGTAGCGTGCTTTTATTGGGTCATAAACTGCCGAGAATGAAAACGACAAAAAGTGAATAATTCCGGCTACAAAAAACGCCAACGCAAGATCTGAATCAATATCCTTAAATTTCTCTTTTCTAAAAAAGGACCAGCCGAAGAAAAGTAGAGCGGGCAATACTAATCCGATGCCAATCCAGCCCCAGTACGGACGTTCACGGTAAAAATTAACATCTACTTGTCGGAACTTAAAAGAGTTTACTGCCCAGAACCTATCATCGTCAATATTGAATTTCTTGTAAAAGGTATCAAAAGGTATTCGGAAAGCGTTGTCAATTTTCGCTCCAGTTGGTGAACTTCTAATTCCGTCTAAGTGAATAAAATCAGACGTATAACGAAGTAAGTTTAGTTTAAAATTACTAAGTTTTTCTTTGGTAGAAAGGTTTTCTATTCCGTGCCAACTCATTACTAATTTAGGAGCTGAAAGGCTTCCAATTTTTAATTCGCCCACTTCTTTTACATTGCCAACGTAACCCGCAGGAAGCACAAAGACACCAAAACCTAATGCGAAAACCAATAACGCTACGCCTATATTTTTTACGTTAAAAAAGGCCCTGCGTTTCCACAAAACGAAGAGAATTAATACTGCAATTGAAGGTCCGGCAAGAATAAATGTAACTTTATGACTAATCCAGACTGCTGCGATCAACCCAATGAAACTGAGGTAAAATATGGAAGGCTTTTTGAGGAATTTGAGTAGATAAACAATCAAAATGCACAAATACGCCGAGAAAACAATGTCAGTCTCTGTGGTAGTTGCCTGAATAAGTGCTGTTGGAAGAAGTGACGTTATAAATAAGATGAATATTGCCGCTTTTTTGCTTTGACAAATGTGTAAACTGATTTTATAACTGGCTACCAATACTATCCAATAAGACAAGAAGTGAATGAATTTAAAGCCCATTTCACCGAAGAGGTGATAGAAAAACAACTGCAAAGTCGGTAATGAATTGGGGTAGAAATCAATTGTCCAAGTGGTACCCTGCATCCTGTTCATCGAGCCATTTTGCAAGTAATACGCACACTTTGCCAAATGTCCCGTCATACTATCCCACTCGTTTGGATAAGCAAAAAAGAACGCGTAAATATTTAACAATGAGCAAATTACAAAACCAGAAAACAAGATTCCAAACGTAAATTTTTCAAGTACAGACAGGTCTGAAACGAATTCTTTTAAATTACCTACCGAGTAGTTTTTCTTCAATACAAAAGCATTTTTCGGAATCGTGAATCGCAGAATGAAAAACGTGACTACCGAGATTACTAACAGACTAATTCCCCAAAAACCTGGTTTGTCAATCGCCACTAATTCAGACATAATGTATCCCGTCGGGATAATCGACATCACTAAA
Source organism: Spirosomataceae bacterium (assembly GCA_047630355.1). GTDB lineage: Bacteria > Bacteroidota > Bacteroidia > Cytophagales > Spirosomataceae > JANQUM01. The sequence goes on from JBLHXN010000041.1 coordinate 14,535, forward strand.
AACAAAAAGTAATTAATAATGTAATCACTAAACGATTGAGAAGTCCGACGAGCGTTCTGATGATTTACAAAGAAGAATAAAATAGCAAGAAGATAAAACCACATAAAATTAAAGTGCGATTAATGCGTAGTCTGTGTTAAGCTTAAAACCTCGTTTACGATAAGCATTTTATAAATCTATGTCTTTGCTTGATACCGGTGCCACTTTAGCGGGATTACCCTTCCAGATACTCCAAGGCTCTGTTTGCTGCTTGGTTAAGTTAGCTCCCATTGCAACGAGCGTACCTTCGCCAATTTCGCAACCGTCCCGGATAGTAGCATTTACGCCAAAGAATGAATAAGCCCCCACCGTACAACGTCCTGAAAGGACTACGTGCGAGGTAAAGTAAACGTGATCTTTTATTTCGCTGTGGTGACCAATGTGATTGCCGCTCCAAAGCACTACATCGCTCCCAATTTTCACAAATGGCTGAATGGTATTGTCTTCCAGAATGAAGCAATTATCCCCGATTTGGTCGGTTAAAACGGTCGCTTTTGAGCTTATATACGAAATCATTTCGTAGCCCAATGCTTTTATTTCACCGTAAACTTTCGCCCGGACTTCGTTCATTTTTCGTTCGCTAAGCGGGGCAAACATCTTGTATTCAGCTTTCGGGTACAACGTTTCGATTTCTTCAAAAGGCACCACGGGTAACTCACAAAAAGTATCAGATTTAATATATTGCTTGTTTACAGTAAACGCCACGACTTCGTGTTTAGAATCATTTACGAGATAGTAGTGAGCCAGTTCGGCGACTAATTCTGTTCCAAAAATTACAATTTTTGCCATCTTTCGTATTTTATATTTTCTGTCAACTTAAAGTAAATTTCGTCAATAATTTGTGAGTGCTTTCTATGTCGTTAAACATTAACACGTCAATGATGGAAAGCCACGGCTTAAACTCATTTTTAAATTGGGCGTATGCTACTTCTTCTGATTTGATAAAGTTAAGTAACACGCCGTTATCCGCAAACAATTGCTTGTCATAAAGTTCGCGTCCGCCCGTTGGATTGATGTAATGATTTGCCCCTTCTTTTAAACAGGTATCTAAAATGCGTTGCTGCCCTTTCAATTCATCATTGCCATAGATTGCGGATGAAATCTCTATTTCGGTCGAAATACCGAGGTATTCACAAATCTCTTTAATACTCCGAAGGGCCAGTTTCCCGATGTGTGTATTATTGTCTGAAAGTGTGCAATCAATCAATCCAAAAACCCCCTCAAAGTACGGAGCTTTTTTATAAGTCTGCTCCACAGTTTTCATAAACTTCTCCTTCCACTGCCTCAGGTCTCCTAACTCAACTTCATTTATCAGGCTATTCTGACTTGGTTTTGATAACGGCACACTGAACATATTCGTGTTACCATTCACCAAAATATTATTGCGGTGAATCCATCCCCTTTTAATAAAATTGACGTCGTCGTAAATAACGAATTTATCTACTGCGTTTATCAATTGAAAGTAACCGATATACGGGAAAATATATGGCTGCATTATAGCCAGTGAGCGTTTGTCTGCTTGAAGTTTTAAATTTATCAACGTAACATAATTGCTTGAAATGGCAGCAAAGATACAAGAAAGTAAGGGTTTGCCCCACACCGTTACCATAAAAAAGAGCCGTTACCTCAACAGGCAACGGCTCTTCGTTTATAAAAACGAATTATAAATTACTGTTTAACTTTATAACGGAGTTCTTCAAGAATTACTTCTTTCATCAAAAGTTTACGCTTTTGGGTTCGGACGTTGTTAAACATAATTCTGTCCATATCAGCATCTGCATTCACTTTTATGGTATTCAAACTACCAGATAGTTGCTCTAAATCAGCTCTTGCCCGCTTGACAATGTATTCCATTTCCTGATATTTCACCTGACTTTGTTGCTCGGCACTCATGTAACTGTACGTCGGATTTTTGCGATGCACAACTTTCATCAAATAGCTAAGTTCAAATATTTTATCGCAGGCTGCTCTGAAACGTTCGGCGAGATCGCGATCTACCATATTGTACGGCAACCGAATATTCTTCCACTCGTTTAGTAACATCTTCGTGCGGTTAGCCGCCGCCACCATATCCTCTGAATCTGCTAATCGGTCAACATCCGCGACCATTTTCTGCTGGGCAGCAATGCGTGGATCAACCCTTGGCTTTATTTCAATACCTTTTGCTTTGCAATAACGTTCGTAAAAAGTACCCGTTAGTTTTTTGAAACGCTTGTACGGATCTCGTAAAATTTTGGGGTGAATTTTACCAACGGTTTTCCATTCTGCCTGAATGCGTTTCAATTCCTGAAAGGATTCGTCCCAATCACGACGATCAAGTAGTGAATCGGCAATTTTTATCAGTCCGTTGTACTTCAACAGTCGCTCATCAGTGATACGGCGTTGTTCTTCAAAAAATGCTTTACGACGTTGATAAAAGCTATCCAATGCCTCTTTGAAGGCATCTTCTACCTCTTCCTGATTCTCTTTCGGTACAGGTCCGGTACGTATCCAACGGGTTCGTATTTCCTGAAGCGAGTCTGCGGTTTCTTGCCACTCGTCGCTTTTTCCTACCTCTTGGGCTTCGGTCAAAAGCTCTTGCTTGATTATCAGATTGTTAGATTGATTTTCGTCAATCATACCTGACAGAGATCCTTCAAGAACGTCTAATTTATCAAGTAACGGGATAAAATCTCCGATACCGTCAAAGCTCAGCAGTCGCTTCCGTAATTGTTTAAGTTTAGTGAGATATGAGCCTTTGTTTTGAGCAGTTTCGATATCAACCTTCAACTGTTCTACTTTCCCTACGGCAATATCATAGCGATTCTCGAAGTAATTGAAAGCTTCTTCTTCGGTGCGTTTTACCTCGCCAATCTGGCGGTCAGGCATGTCTAAATATCCTTTTAAAAATACCCTACTATCTTTGATGTAAGCGTATTCATTTTCTAATGTAGCACCGTTCATTATCTTCTTGTGTTATGGCGGGAGGTGTGGGTAGGCTAAACCTTAGTTCTAAAATTGTAAAAATGGGGGTTTTTTCGTACAATCCAAAGTATAAGGCGATAATTGGGCTAATTTGTTTATTTTGCGGACTATTACAAATTGACTATAAATTACATAATGAGCGAACAAGTTATTTTCTCGATGGCGGGAGTCAGCAAAGTCATCCCACCTAACCGACAAATTCTTAAAAACATATATCTTTCTTTTTTCTACGGTGCCAAAATCGGGGTACTCGGTTTGAACGGCTCGGGAAAATCAACTCTTCTAAAAGTAATTGCCGGACTTGATAAAAGTATTACTGGCGAGGTAGTATTTTCTCCAGGCTACAGCGTGGGAATGTTAGAACAAGAGCCTCAGCTAGATCCTACAAAATCTGTAAAAGAAGTGGTAGAAGAAGGTGTGCAGGAAGTGGTAGATTTGCTCAAAGAATTTGAAGAAATAAACCTTGCTTTTGCCGAGCCAGATGCTGATTTTGAAAAGCTGATGGAACGTCAGGGAGAAGTGCAGGAAAAACTCGATCATCATAATGCGTGGGAACTTGACAGCCGCCTCGAAAGAGCAATGGACGCCCTCCGCTGTCCGCCCGCTGATGCTAACGTAGAAAACCTTTCGGGTGGCGAAAAACGCCGCGTAGCTCTCTGTCGCTTACTTTTACAAGAACCCGACGTTTTACTACTTGACGAACCTACTAACCACCTTGATGCAGAATCAGTGCTTTGGTTGGAGCAACACCTAAACCAATATAAAGGCACAGTCATTGCCGTAACTCACGACCGTTATTTCTTAGATAACGTAGCCGGATGGATTCTTGAACTTGACCGCGGCGAAGGCATTCCGTGGAAAGGGAATTACTCTTCGTGGCTCGAGCAAAAAGAGCAGCGTTTGGCGAAAGAAGAGAAATCACAGTCGAAACGTCAGAAGACTTTACAAAGGGAATTGGAATGGATCCGGATGTCACCGAAAGGTCGTCAAACGAAAGCGAAAGCCCGTTTAAGTTCTTACAATGATATGCTGACCGAAGACGTAAAACAGCAAGAAGAAAAACTGGAGCTTTATATCCCGGCAGGACCACGTTTGGGCAACAAAGTAATCATTGCCGAAGGCGTAAAAATGGGCTTTGGTGACCGCCTGCTTTTTGAAGATCTAAACTTCAGTTTACCACCCGCCGGAATCGTCGGCGTTGTGGGACCAAACGGGGCGGGTAAATCTACGATGTTCAAACTTATCACAGAGCAGTTGAAACCACTCGCAGGTAATTTTGAAGTCGGCGAAACAGTGCAGTTATCTTACGTTGACCAAGAACATAACAGCCTTGATCCCGATAAAAGCGTTTACGAAATGATCTCGGGAGGGAATGAATGGGTAACGCTCGGCAACCGACAAATAAACGCCCGTGGTTACGTTAGCCGTTTCAACTTTAACGGCGGAGATCAGGAAAAGAAAGTCGGCGTATTATCTGGTGGAGAACGAAACCGCGTTCATTTAGCGATGATGCTCAAAGAAGGCGGCAACTTATTATTGCTCGATGAACCTACCAACGATTTGGACGTAAACACGTTACGGGCACTGGAGGAAGGTTTAGAGAATTTTGCGGGTTGTGCCGTGGTCATCACCCACGACCGTTGGTTCCTTGACCGCGTGGCAACTCACATCTTGGCTTTTGAAGGCGATTCTAACGTGTATTGGTTTGAAGGAAACTTCTCCGATTACGAAGAAAACCGACGCAAGCGTTTGGGAAATGACATCACTCCGAAACGAATCAAATACCGGAAGTTGAGCTGAGCTTACTTTATTGAGGTCGCTCGTTGCCACCAGTCCAGTCATTCCATTCATCTATATAATAGTTGAGCAAAATGGGGTTATCCAGCGTATTGACGTTCAAATGATCAGCAAAAGAATCTTTAGGGAAGTAGTTATCTACGGTATACTGCTTCTCGCTGTAGTATTTAAGGTTATCTAACTCAAATTTGGTCTGTACCTGTATGGATTCGTTGCTCGCCATTATAAACCCCCAGTCTCCAAATGAGGGGACGTGGGTGTGGTGTTTGGCAGTATATTTAAAAACGGCTTTAAGCGTATTTTCAATGCAGGTGAAGGTTTTTCGAGAAAGAAAAACCTCACCCGCTTGAGTAACGAAAATTCCGTCTTGTTTTAGACAACGTTTAACAAAGTAAAAGAGCTCTTTACTGTACAATCTCGCCAATGCTTTATTAGAAGGATCTGGTAAATCAGCAATGATAATATCGTACTTTGTCTGACATTCTTTTAGATAAACGAACGCGTCTTCCTGAATTAACTGAACTCTATCATCATTTGCAGAATTGTTGTTCAGTTTCATAATTCGCTGATTAGACTTTGCCAATTCAAAAATCATATTGTCAATATCCACAACGTCAACTTCTTCAATGAAACCATATTTGAGAAGTTCTCTGCTTGCCAGGTTCTCTCCCCCACCCAATACAAGTACCTTTTTAGGTTCGTTTGAACAGGCATTTACAACCGGATGTATCAAGCTTTCGTGGTAGCGATATTCATCTTTGGAAGAAAACTGGATAACCCTGTTTAAAAATAATTTCACATTGCCCTTTAATTCGGTTACTACTATCCACTGGTAATTACTGGTTTCATTATAAACGATGGGATCTTTGAAAATTTTATTCTCCCAATAATCCTTAAACGTATTTGCTTTAAACAAACAGGCAATCAATAATAACATAAAAGGCAAGCCCAATAAGGCTCTGCGATTATCTCCGAGATAAAACTTAGCTACGAAAATTCCCATGAAGATATTCACAAGCCCAAAAATGAGCGATGAGTAAAGTAATCCTACAAATGGCAACAACAAAAACGGAAAAATAAGCGTGGCTGCAAGACCACCTATATAATCTAACGATAGTACCGAAGAAAGGCTGTTTTTCACATTTCCCCGATCAAAAGCCATGATAAGAAGCGGGACTTCCATACCCGTAAGAATTCCTATTATAAAGACGATTCCTAAAGCTTGGACTTGTAACATTTGGTGAGATACATTCACAAATAATATGTAAAGTATTGGAACGGATAGACCACCAATTACACCGAGTAAGTACTCGACTTCAATGAAATATTTGAGGGATTTTTCTCCAAAGAAACGGGTTAAATACGCTCCGAGACCCATCGAAAAAAGGTAAATACCGATAGTAAGTGAAAACTGCTTGATGCTATCGCCCAGAAAGTAAGATGTCGTGGTACTTATCAATAGTTCATAAACAATTGAACAAAGACCCGCTATAAAAACTGACAATCCAATGATGAAGTCTTTTCTCATTAAAAAATTAAACCTATGTTTGTATGTATCGTTAAAACCCAGACAAAAATGATAAAAAAAACACAAACTATCTGGTCTGCATATTTTCAAATAGTAAAAACAACTGCACTATTAACCGTATTAATTGCCGGGATGACTTCTTGTTCTTCCGACCCAGACACGGCACATTTTAAAGAAACGACAACAAAAAATATTACGGAGAGTACGAAAGGCGTAGTCACCACCATAAAGGAAGTAACCCCTGGCGAATATAAAATTGATGAGGAGAGAGTTATTGATAATAAAGACGGTTCGTACGTGACGGTAGAAAAGTTGGATGGCTCTAAAGATTCCACTTCGCTTCAGAGTCTCAAAGACCCGGAACGTTCAAGAAGTTTTTTCGGAACATACATGGTATCCCGCTTATTGATGGGGTCTTTGGCGGGTACTTACTTTAACAGGAATATGTCATCGGTTTCTGTTGATCCGGCAAATTACAGCAATAAGCAAGCTTACAATAATTCACAAAAATTAAAAGGCAATATGGCAAATACAGCGAGAACCCGACCTGTATCTGTGCCATCTTCCGGATCAAAAGGCTATGGAACATCAAGATCATTCCGTTCTTTTGGCGGATAACCGCTTTCTGAAACTGTCAAAAACCAAGAAAAAAGATACCCCTTTCCGACTTGATTACTTTGCCGGTCTGGACGATTATCTAAGCAACGAAATTCTGTGCATTAAACGGGAGGAGTTGGATTTATTAACGACTCAGTCGCACAAAGCTCGTGAAATCTTTGAAGACGCTACGGATAGAGTGATTCGTAAAAACCAACTCGGAGAGTTTGGGGTACCTACGTACTTTCAAGAAGCAATAATTAAGACCTGGCAGGAAAAAGAGAACCACCCTTTACTTCTGGGTAGGTTCGATTTATGTGGAGGTTTTGACCGATTTTTCAGCCTTCCGAAGGTCATTGAATTCAACGCGGATACTTGCACCACAATCCCTGAAAGCACTATTTGGCAAGATTTACAAATGAAGAAAAATGGTACATCCTTTCAACAGTTGAATACAACTAGCGATGATTTAGAGAAAATTATTCAAAAGATTACTTTGAAAATCGCAGGTGATTTAAATATTCCAACGAAGGAAATTAACTTTTTAGGCACCTCACTGGATTACATCGAAGATAGAGAAAATGTACTTACCGTGTTAGATGCCATCCCCGCTGAGAATAAAAATAATCCGTCTGTTGCCTACCGACCTTTGGCCGACCTAACTTTTGATGCTAAAGAAGGCATTTTTTACGAACTTCCGAACGGTGAATTTCTTAAGGTAGATATTATGTTTAAAATGATCCCGTGGGATTGGATTTTCGCGAACGAACCAGAATTAGCCAAGTTATTGGCAAGTATTATCATGAAAGACCAATGCGTAATAGTGAATCCTCCTTACACCACACTTTGGCAAAACAAGAAATTCCTTTCTTACATCACTAAATATTACCCAAACAACGGAGTTATCGCGGAAACTTACGACGAGCAGTATAACTACGGTAATTCGTTTGTGAAGAAACCTATTTACGGAAGACTCGGAGAAAACATCTCAGTAATTAAAAATGGTAAAACAGTCGTGAATTCGTCCGGAGACTTTGAAAGCCAGCAGATGGTTTACCAGAATTACTACCCTTTGCTGAAAGACACAGATGGTTATTCATATCAAATAGGAATATTCACTAACGCAGTAAATAAAGCGTCAGGTTTGAATTTCAGGTATCAAAAAAGCGAGATAATAACCGATGAGTGCGACTTCATGGCACATCAGATTATTTAAAATTAGGCACTGAAGTCATGAGGAAATATGTAGTTTGGTTTACTTTCAGGTCTTAATTTACGTCATATGGTTTCTCTCACCACGTGCTATTACTTTTAAATCCACGGTGTCAGTTTTGTAAAATTCTTTTAAGAACTTGACCAATAGTTGGTCATCTATAATTTGCTCACAAGAGAAAATATCCAAAGCTACGGTATTGTGCTCCGGCCAAGTGTGAGCACTAATATGGCTTTCCGATAATAATATAAAACCAGAAGCTCCAAACGGCTGAAACTGCTTATAACCCGAGTTCAAAGGCGTTAATCTGTGAGTTTCAACAATTTGCTCCAGTAATTCTTGCGTATCGTTTACGAATAGAAGCTTTTCTCTATCGGCTTTAAAAACGTCAATTAGGTAATGTCTCCCGATGTTATTTGGTATGCTCTCACACATATAATTTCTCGATACGATTAGTAAAATCAGGCAACAGAAATGAGTTACATATTTTGTTCAACTTCCTGCTTCTATTTCTATAAAGTCTGGTGTCTTTTGGCTCGGCCAATATTGCCAGGTCACCGGAATAACAAGACCGTCAAGCACTTTGTGATCTCCGGCGGGTGCTTCAAGCTCCTGACCGCAATACATTATCTTTTCTTTAACCGCCGATTGCGTTGCAATGTCAGAGCCAGCCGAGTAGCTTTCTCTTGATAACAAAAACCTTCCCTCGGCAATATTCAACAAGCTTTCACTATCAGTAAACTGTAATGTTCTTGTTTCACTGTCCGGCATTCCTACCGGATGCTCTCCTTCTCCCATTTCGAGTCAGATAGGTTCTTGAGGAAAAACTTCAACTAACAATGTGTCTATTTTAACACTTAATGGAATGTCAGATGTGTTATAAATCCCTACGTCAACAGATGATGAACAAGAGCCTATGAGTAGGGTACAAAGTGCGACATATAGAAGGTTTTTCATAGAGTAGTTTAAGATTACAGACGCTTGAGTAAGACCACAGAGTTAGTTCATTCTCTTTATCGTACTATTTCTATTCTTATGATAATGAATGCATTCACAAATTAATTGTCTAAACTAATATAAAATGGCAGCAATCAAAAGTATTGAGAACTACGCTATTAGAAGAACTTCATGAATCTTTGACCGAAGAAAAGAGTTCATGCATATTCACCAATAATGAATTTAAATGATATTCATTTGACCAATAGCCTGTAAGATCGTAAGGTTTTACGCAAAAAAAGCGGCCTACGATTAACCGCAGACTGCCTTTAGCTTATATATATAAATGTCTTGAAATTATTAGTTGTTCATCAGAGTGCTTTGTGCTTGCACTTTCTCAACTTCTTCCTGCACCTCTTTTTTGTCTTTACTTCTATCCTTCCCGCCAAAAACGGAGAAATGAACATAGCGTTTTGGGTTTGCTTTTAAGTCAGAGATCAGAGCATCTAAATCGGAAGCGGTATTATTAAGGTTTCTGTAAAGAGCCTCGTCTTGTGTAAGCTTTCCGAGCGTACCTTCTCCGTTGTTTATATCTCTCAGGATGGTTTGCAAACTCGCTACGGAAGTATTTAGAGTGTTTACTGTTCTGCCCAGTTGCATCGCATTTAACGAATCTGTGAAGGTACTCGCTTTAGCTAAAATTGGCTTGATCTGTTTGTCCAAATCAATAGTAAGTCGATTAAGGTTTGATGTAAGTACAGCGGCGTTTGCCGTAATCATGGAAAGATTTTTACTATTTCTTGCAACAACTTCGTTTACACCGTTTGAGGTTTGAGTAGCACTTGCCATCAATACTTTCATCGCGTTTCCGGTATTACTAAACTGTTTTATGACTTCATTGAGGTTGATTAAAACTGAATCTACTTTAGCCAGCGTTGGTGATATTTGCTCGGTGGCAGAATCAAGTAAACCATCCTCTAATTCACCTTTCAATTCATAATTATCAGCAACTATTTTACCTTCCCTGATCACAATTTTGATTGCTTTAGAACCAAGCAAACTTATATCTGCCAGTACGGCCACTGTATTTTCAGTCAATTCAATATCTTTGGATATTAACATCGTGACCATTACCCGGTTTTCCGCTTGCTGAGGTAGAATCTTCATTACCCGTCCAACAGTAACGCCATTGTAGGTTACGGGGTTAGAAACTTGTAATCCTTGCACGTCGCTATAGTATGTGTAATACTCGTCGTTGCTGGAAAATATGTCTAATCCTTTGAGGAAATTAAACCCTAAGTAAAATATGGTGAGAGTAACTACTCCCAACAATCCTACTTTTGCTTCTTTTGAAAATTTCATAGACTATAAATTAATTAGCACTTAGTTGTTCTTTGTAAGTCTTAAGTGCGTCGTAGATAGCTAACGCAATATCCTGTCTTCCGGTTTCAGTGCTAAGATGTTTTAAATCGTCTGCATTGGTCAGGAAGCCCGTTTCTATCAAAACGCTCGGCATAGTAGTCTGCCAAATCACTAAAAAACCAGCTTGTTTTACGCCGCGACTTCTTCGCCCAGCTACTGTTTTCATTCTATCCTCAACAAAGGAAGCAAACTGAAGGCTTTGACTCATCGAAGCACTTTGATAATTTGCTAACATAATATGTGCCAACGCCGAATTTGGGTCGAAACCTTTGTAAGTTCTTTTGTAATCTTCTTCTAAAAGTACAACGCTATTCTCTTTCTTTGCCAATTCCAGATTAGCCTGTGTTTTATGTAGACCCATCACATACGTTTCTGTACCGTAAGCACTTTTGGCGGATGGACTTGCGTTGCAATGAATAGAGATGAATAAGTCAGCTTTATTACGGTTCGCAATTTCCGACCGTTCGTTCAGCGGAATAAATACGTCTTTAGTACGGGTATAGATTACGTTTATTCCGGGCATTTCATCTTTGATAAGTTTACCCAAACGCAACGCAATATTGAGAGCGATGTGCTTCTCCTTACCCCGGCCAGTTCCAGGATCTTTGCCGCCGTGTCCGGCGTCAATTACTATGGTATTTAGTGGTGAATACTGACGGACGGTAAAGGAAGCCAAGCCAGAGAAAACGATTACTAAACTTAACCAACCAAACATCCATTTTTTCATTTTTAGAAAAGCTTGTTATATTTTTTGCGAGAAATACATTCAATTATATCCGCTTCGCACCAAAATAGCGGTTTGTCCGTTACTTTTAACACGATTTAATAAAAATTGCATTCCGTAACGGGTAGAATTGAACTAATTTTGCAATTACAAAGGTATAATTCATTTGATACAACAGAAAATAGCCCGTATTATTGTTATTCTTCGAAAACGGAAAAGTGCGGTTCGCTGCCTTTTACCTTTGCTACTCGTTGTTAGCTTATCAGTTGTTGCAAATGCTCAACTTCCTTCCCTCGACCGACTCCAAAGTAGGCCAGGAAATACCCCAAAGCAATCAAACGTGTCCCGTTCCCGATCATCAGCGATAAGAAGAGACACCATCGTATCCGTGATTCCGGATTCACTCCGAAGCGACGGCAATCAACTCGAAACCACCGTGGATTATTCCGCCCGTGACTCCACAATTTTAGACGTTGCGAGTGAAACCGTTTATCTCTACGGAGATGCTGTGGTAAATTACGGCGATATTGAATTAAGAGCCGCATTTATCAAGCTTAGTTGGGGAGTTGGGGAAGTCTATGCTTATGGTTTACCCGACTCAACCATAACAATGGGTGAACCCGTAACGGGCAAACCCATTTTCTCCCAAGGAAACGAATCTTACAATACCGATACGATACGATATAATTTTCAGTCAAAGCGAGCCATTATAAAAGGAATCGTGACCCAACAAGGCGAAGGGTTTGTACAGGGAAAAAAAGTGAAAAAGGATTCACTGGATAATTTGTACCTGACAGACGCCATGTACACCACTTGCAATCTTAAAGAGCCGCACTTTCATATTTCAGCGGATAAGATTAAGTTAGTAAATAAGAAAAATATTATTTCGGGACCGTTCAACTTAGTGATTGCGGACATTCCGCTACCAATTGGTTTACCGTTCGGCTTCTTCCCCGTTCCGAAAGATAAAGAAATCGGAACTTCCGGCTTTATAATGGGGCAATACGGCGAAGAACCCCGAAATCGAGGGTTTTTCTTTCGCGATTTTGGGTATTACCAAGCCATTAATAAGAATATTGGCATTAAAGTATTAGGGCAAATCTACTCACGAGGAAGCTGGGGAGCAGGATTTCAGTCTAATTATACTAAAAGGTATCGTTATGGCGGAAATATAAACCTGCAATTCAACCGAAACAAGTCAGGCGACATTCTTGAGGCTGGTCAGGTTTCTAAAGATTTCAACGTGAGCTGGTCACATTCGCCGCAAAGCCGTCGGGCAGACCGAAGTTTTTC
>JBLHXN010000042.1:0-26618 GCA_047630355.1 Spirosomataceae bacterium
CGAAAAACTCATTCTTTCTCTGATTTTCGCATTTTGAAGTACCTCATTAAGAAATAGACAGCCATAAAAAGCCACGCTCCGCGGTAAACCCAAATGTTAATTTCATAATCAAAAAGGGTGGGTGCTACGGTTTCTGTCATAAAATCTATGAAGTTAAACAGGGCTAAAATTCCGACAATTAAGAAGATATTTTTGTTTTTTATAGAGTTGAATTTAAAAGTGTTTACGCATAAAGATAGTTATTTTGATGCTGCTGATTGTACTGCTCACTTTAATTTGACAATCTGCCTGTACTTAACTGAGTTAGTTTGTACCACAAAAAAAGAGAGAGCAATTTAGTTGCTCTCTCTTTTAAGAAATAATCCGGCGTTTGCAAAATTACATCTTTGGCATCAATACAGCGTCGATTACGTGAACCACACCATTGCTTCCGTCTAAGTCAGCAGCAGTTACAGTAGCACCGTTAATCATAACTTTACCGTCTTTGATTGTTACTGTTAGCTCTTCTCCCTGAACAGTTTTGACCATTTGACCATCAACTAAGTCAGCAGCCATTACTTTACCCGGTACAACGTGGTAAGTTAAGATAGAAGTCAAAGTAGCTTTCTTCTCTGGTGTTAATAGAGATTCTACAGTACCAGCTGGCAATGCTTCGAAAGCAGCGTTAGTTGGAGCAAAAACTGTAAAAGGACCATCGCCTTTCAATGTTTCAACTAATTCAGCAGCAGTAACCGCGGCTACTAAAGTTGTGTGATCCGGCGAACCGATTGCAATGTCAACAACGTCTGGCATTACTTCTTCTTCCACCACAACCATTTCTTCTTCGGTTGCGTCGGTAGTTTCAGTACTAGTACAAGAGGCGAATACTGTCGAGGCAAGTGCTGCCATACAAAACAGATTTAAAAATTTCTTAGTCATAATAATTGTAATGTTTTATGGTTCTGTGATTAAACCGATAGTTTGTTTTTTTGTTTAAAATAATCAGGTTGAACGCACTTAAAGATGCAATTCTGAGATTTAAATCAACGAATAAATAGTACAAGTCTACAATTATAGTTTTGTCTGAAATTAATTGGTGAAAGTTTGAATTTGGTTTTATGTTCGAATAGATGCCTCATTTTAAGGTTTTATCTAAAAAAGGTCTTTCTATTAGTATCAAATAGGAACTCAAATTGCACTTTTCCAAGCAGTTTTGTTGTACTTTAAAATGCGTTTCACCTGTAAAATAATCTTAAATACAGGGTTTATTTATAAAATCTGCAAGATCGAACGCTCGGATTTGGAGTAATACTCGTCACCGCGATCTGATTGAGAGTCAAGAAGGATTCTAATCCAATCACGAAGCGTCATATTTTATTACTATCTTAAGGAGTTTTTATATCAACCAACCATTTATTCATGATTTACAGCAATACCCCGTTACTTGTCATTACTTTATTACTCACTTCTGCTTTAACGTTTGCTCAGTCGGTGCTCAAGCTTGAAGATATTTATAGCAACGTAACTTACAGTGCCGAACGGTACGGGCCAGTCAGGTGGATGGAGGATAATAAAGGCTATTCCACCTTAGAGAAAAATATGGCTGTTGGCGGCGAGAACATCGTTAGGTACGAAGCAGTTTCGGGTGATAGGTCGGTAATCGTTTCTGCCGAAAAACTAATTCCTGCAGGCGAGACTAAGCCACTTTCAATTGAGAATTATGAATGGTCTACCGACGATTCTAAGCTGCTCATATTTACAAATACCAAAAAAGTTTGGCGTTATAATACCCGAGGCGATTATTGGGTTTTGAACCTGAAAACAGGGGCATTGACTCAATTGGGAAAAGTGGTGGAACGTACCACCATGATGTTTGCCAAGTTTTCGCCAAGTGCGGATCGAGTAGGGTACGTAAGCAAGAATAATATCTACGTTGAAAATATTGCTTCGGGTAAAATCACTCAAATCACGAAAGATGGTAGCGAGTCAATCGTCAACGGAACATTTGACTGGGTTTACGAAGAAGAACTAGGTTGTCGAGATGGATTTCGGTGGAGTCCGGACGGAAGTAAAATTGTCTATTGGCAATCTGACACCAAAAATATTGGTACGTTTTACCTAATTAATAACGTTGATTCTATTTACTCGCAACCAATACCACTCCCATACCCTAAAGTTGGAACTCCTAATTCCAATGTAAAAGTGGGCATTGTCTCCGCCAGCGGTGGAGAAAGTAAATGGTTTGATATCCCGGGAGACCCGACGAATAACTATTTGGCAAGAATAGATTTTATTCCTAACTCTGACGAGGTGATGATGCAGCAACTCAACCGGAAACAAAATCAAAATACGGTTTGGGTTGGCGATGCTTCGTCTATGAAATTGAAAAAGCTTTTTGTGGACCGCGACGATGCCTTCCTCGATATTCACGATAATATTATGTGGCTGGAAGATGAGCAGTATTTTACGTGGACGAGTGAGAAAGACGGTTGGCTTAATCTCTATCGGGTTTCGAGGGATGGAAAAGATTTCACCATGATTACGAAAGGAGAAATTGATGTGGTTAAAATTAACTGCATTGATCCCGTAAGTGGTTACGTTTACTACATCGCTTCGCCCGAAAACTTTACGCAACGTTATCTCTATCGCAGCAAACTGGACGGAAGCAGCTCGCCCGAAAAAGTAAGTCCCGATAATCAACCGGGGCAACACGCTTACCAAATTTCTGCCGATGCGAAATACGCCATTCACACTTTTCAAAATACCACGACTCCTCCGTATATTTCACTGATTAATCTTCAGACTCACCAACCAATCCGGGTTTTGGCCGATAACAAAAAACTTGCCGACAGAGTAAACTCGTTGAAGTTGAACCCGAAAGAGTTTATCAAACTGGATATCGGTGAAGTTGTACTTGATTCATGGATGATTAAGCCCGCTAATTTTGATAAGAATAAAAAATACCCACTCATCTTTTATGTTTACGGTGAACCAGCGGGTGCTACGGTGCAAGATGCTTGGCAGGGCGGAGATTTGTGGCATCAATACCTTTCGCAGCAAGGATTTACTGTGGTCAGCATTGACAATAGAGGAACAAAAACGCCGAGAGGAAGAGATTTTAGGAAGTCGATATATGGTCAAATCGGTATTTTAGCCGCCAAAGATCAGGCCGCGGCCGCGAAAGTTCTTTTTGAAACCTACGACTTTATCGACACCGAACGCATTGGTATGTGGGGATGGAGTGGTGGAGGTCAAATGACGATGAACTGCCTCTTTAGATACCCCGAAATTTACGACGCTGGACTTGCCGTTTCTTTCGTTTCGGATCAAAGGCTTTACGATAACATTTACCAGGAACGGTACATGGGACTTTTAGAAGAAAATGAGGCTAATTATATTGAAGGTTCGCCAATCACTCACGCCCATAAACTTGAAGGCGACTTGATGATTATTCATGGCACAGCAGATGATAATGTTCACTACCAAAGTTTTGAAAGACTGGTGAATGAGTTAATTAAACACAATAAAATGTTTGATATGCTGTCGTATCCAATGAGGTCACACGGCATAAATGAGCGGGAGAATACGTCTTATCATTTACGGCAAAGTATGATGCGGTATTGGGGCAGGGTGTTGAAATAAAAAGGCTTTTCGAGTAAATTTTTGCAGGGTCTCAAAACTGCTGTTCGACCCCAGACGGGGTCGCCCAGACGGGGTCGTATCTTTGTAGCAGTATTTCATGAAGGCTACAAACATGTGACTACTCCATCGGAGTCAAACGCTTTTTTTTTAAAAATGCCTCAATGAATCTGTTCAAGCAAACCAATATTCTTTCTAAAATTTAAAATTCCTTACCCGTGAAAAGTACATTTCTTTACTGTCTTTTACTCTTAGTATTCAATTCAAATGCTCAAATAAGTAGTCAGCCAAGTCATATTACCTCGAAAGCAATTGATAATAAATCGTTTGACCCAGCAACCTTGCTGTGGTATGATAAACCCGCTGCCGTTTGGGAAGACGCTCTGCCAGTAGGTAATGGTCGGTTGGGAGCGATGGCTTTTGGTGGTATAAAGGAAGAAAGAATCCAGTTGAATGAGGAAACTTATTGGAGCGGTGGTCCTTACAGTACCGTAGTTAAAGGTGGACACGAAGCATTGCCCGAAATCCAGAGACTTATTTTTGAAGGAAAACCTATTGAAGCCCACAAACTCTTTGGTCGAAAATTGATGGGCTACCCGGTGGAGCAGCAAAAATACCAATCGCTTGCCAATTTGTATTTGTTTTACGAAAATGAAAAAGCTGAAAATTACAAGCGTTGGCTAGACTTGGGAAGTGGAATTTCGGGTGTTCAATACGAAATTGACGGAGTTCGTTTTACGCGGGAAGTTTTTGCATCTGCGGTGGATCAAACCATCGTCATTCGACTCACTGCTAGTGAGGAAGAAAAGATAAACTTCGAGACAGAATTAAGGGGCGTAAGAAACAGTTCGCACTCCAACTACGCGACTGACTATTTCAGAATGGACGCAGAAGGAAACGACGAATTGATTTTACGAGGGAAGTCAGCGGACTACATGGGAATAGAAGGCAAATTAAGGTACGAGGCGAGGTTGAAGGTAAAAGCAGACGGTGGAAGTACCACGATAAAAGGCACAAGAATCAAAGTAAAAGATGCTAACTCCGTAACGCTCTATTTTGTGGCTGCCACGAATTTTGTGAATTACAAAGATGTCAGCGGCGATGAGAAACAGAAAGTGCAAGATGATCTCGCTCTTCTCAGTCACAAAAACTACGAAAGCATTAAACGTGATGCAATCACCGATTACCAACAGTATTTTAATCGGGTGAAATTAAACTTGCCGATTACCGCCAATTCCTACTTACCTACCGACGAACGGTTGAAGAATAACAAAACAGCCTCGGACCCGCAACTCGCCTCTTTGATTTATCAGTTCGGGCGTTATTTGCTTATTTCTTCGAGTCGGGTGGGGACGCAACCCGCTAATTTACAAGGTATTTGGAATAAGGACATGAACCCCAGTTGGGATTCTAAGTACACGACCAATATCAACACCGAAATGAATTATTGGGGCGTAGAATCTGCCAATCTTTCGGAACTTTCTGAACCGCTTTTTACGATGATTAAAGAACTCACCGATCAGGGAAGTCAGGTGGCGAAAGAACATTACGGAGCATCGGGTTGGGTATTTCACCAAAATACCGACTTATGGCGTGTTGCCGCTCCGATGGACGGACCGACTTGGGGGACATTCACGGTTGGTGGTGCGTGGTTAGTTACGCACATGTGGGAGCATTACCTATACACCAAAGACGAAGAATTTTTGAAAGAAATGTATTCCGTACTGAAAGGTTCGGTTGATTTTTTTATGGACTTTTTAGTCGAGCATCCGAATGGAGAATGGTTGGTTACTAATCCATCTAATTCTCCCGAAAATCCACCGAAAGGACTAGGGTACGAATACTTCTACGATGAAGTAACTGGTATGTATTATTTTACGACCATCGCAGCGGGTGCCACAATGGATATGCAAATTTTGAAAGATTTGTTCAGCTATTACACTACTGCCGCAGACTTACTGAAAGTCGATAAAAATTATGCACAGGAAGTGAAAATTGCCCGAAGTAAATTAGTGCCTTCTCAGATTGGGAAAAGTGGCAATCTACAAGAATGGGCGGATGATTTGGAGCAAATGGAAGACAAGCACCGGCACTTCTCTCACATGTACGGGTTGTATCCCGGAAATGTATTATCTGTAAAAAATACGCCCGAATTAGTGGATGGAATTAAAGCAGTTTTAGAACAACGAGGAGACGGCGGAACTGGCTTTTCGAGAGCTTGGAAAACGGCACTTTGGGCAAGATTATACGACGGCGAACGGGCACATTCGATCTACAAAGGTTACCTGGAGGAGCAATGTTATATGTCGCTTTTTGCTAAGTGTTTCACTCCATTACAGGTTGATGGTTCACTCGGAATGACGGCGGCAATTACGGAAATGCTTGTCCAATCGCACGAAGAAGAAATTGTATTACTTCCGGCGTTGCCTAAAGAGTGGGAGAGTGGTTCTTTCAAAGGTGTTCGTGTCCGCGGAGGTTTCGAACTTGATTACACTTGGGAAGTAGGGCAAGTTAAAAAAATTAAAGTTACCTCAAATGCGGGTTCTTTGTGTCGAATTAATACGGGAACAAACCTAAAACCAACGCTCAACGGAAAGAAAATCTCATTTACCACCACACAAGACGGAGCGATAGAATTTGCGACGGTGAATGGTGGAGTTTACGTGTTGGAGTAGAGCAGTCTCGAGAGTAGTTATAGACATCAAGGCTCATTCAAAAAGTGTCAGTTCGAGCGAAGTCGAGAACAGCCTCGTCGCAGGGTTCTCGACTCCGCTCGAACTGACAGTAAAGTAATCATCTCTTACTACCAGTATTTAAGCCCTGATGGGCTACGTACATTCAAGAAGTAACCACCGTACTCTTCAACGCTAATTTCGCTTTGATTTGACACGCCGTTTTCGTGATGGCGAGTCCGCCTTTGCCCGTGCATTTATTACAAGTGGGCATTTGACTACTCACCGAAGACACCGTTTCAATAACTTCGTCTAACGGTATAAGTGCGTTGTACCCAGCACAAGCCATGGTCGCGGAGGATAAGGCGTTGACTGCTGCACTTACATTTTTTCCTAAGCAAGGAGCTTCCACGCGGTCGGCGATTGGGTCGCAGATGAGACCAATCATATTTTGGATTGCCATCGAAGCCGCGTCGATGGCTTGTTTGGCCGTTCCACCAAATAACTGCACGATTCCGGCGGCGGCCATTCCGGCTGATGCACCGCACTCCACTTGACAACCGTGTTCTTCGGCGGAGAATCCAGGCCCCATCGCAAAATAAACGCCAACCATTCCGGTGGCAAAATACGCCTGAATTAATTCATCGTGCGAAGCTCCGATATCATCCGCAACGGCTCGTAAAACTCCTCCGACAACGCCGCAAGAACCCGCGGTTGGATTTGCCACCACAACTTCCATGGCACTTTTGGACTCCATTATTGCCGATACATTTGCAATGATTTTATTGACAATCGAGTTCTCTAAGATTTTCTTTTTCTTTTGGGCATTATCAATCAGATGTGATTGCCGGGGCAAAATCCGATCTTCGTAATGCGTTCCTGCTAATCCCGTCTTGATGCTATTTTCGATGATATTGACAGTAAATTTCATTTTATCAACTATTTCTTGATTGCTTAATCCGCTCTGATGCTTTTCGTACAACAAGCCTAAAGCTCCTAAGTCAAGGCTTTCTTCTTCGGCAAAGTTTAACAGCGACCCAACGGTTGAAAAGGGTAACTCAGATTCATTTCCCGCAATAATGGGTAGTACTGGATTGATAACAATACATCCACTAAAACTTATCGTTTGTTTAAACTTCTCGATTAGTTCTGCCGCAACTGCTTTCGAAGACTTGATATTTATCAAGCGTTCTTCGTCATTAAACGACTCCGAAATAGACTTGTTTTCGGTGAATAGTGAGCCAACATCTTCTAATAGGGTTTCTTTTGGAACTCCAACTAAAAGTAACTCGTGGTAGCCTCCGTTGATGCTGACTTTGAATCCGTCAATATTGGTAATCTCAAAAGAGCCGCCGCCAATTGAAATTGCGGTAATAAGCGTTTGATTCCCGTGAATTCCTTCTAACTTTAACCTAAATGTATTTACGTGGGTAGTTGGAAAGGTATTTATTTCATAGCTAATTGTGATTCCTTTATCTTTGGCTATTCGCTCTGTGTGTTTTATTTGGTCGTCAGACATTTCGATATCGAGCAGTCCGCCTTCAATACCAATCGTGGTTCCCTGATCTCTATAATTGGGAGCCCAAGCCCCGTCTTTATCAAAGTCGATAACTGCTTTGCTAAGCGGTTCATTCAAAATATCCAGACTTATTTTCGCCGCCCGCCAGGAAGCAGCGGTGTGAGAACTTGATGGCCCTCTCATTACTGGTCCAATTACGTCGTTGAAAATTCCGGGTCGGTTAGTCATAATTCTTGTTTTGAATGCCTAATAATAACGCTTTTAAAAGGCAATAAAAAATTGATTGCTCAATGAATCTTCAGGGATAGATTCCTGAATTCGAAAATAGATAGGTAGACAGCGACTTTTTACACAGAAAATTAACTCCTAATAATAATGGCTGCGTATGAAAACACATAGTTAAATAAATCTGAGGTTATTGAAAGCGTTTGGGTAACCTACAGAAAATTGGTTGCTCAAGTTTTGGGTTAACGTGAGACTCGTTCAGAAGAATTTCTTCCTTAGCTATGTGGTCTGTTTATGGAGACTTCCGCGTATTGCGAGATGACTTTCAGAAGGGTATCCAGACGAAGCAAAATTCTTGCCAAAAACTACCATCATCATATGAAGGCTTGAATAAATGATATTTTCTCATAAAATAACTGTTATTTAATTCGTATTATAAGATGTTTAATGCAGAAATTGCGAATCAATGAAACATGTAAAATAATGATTAAGTCAGTAAAAATACTGTCGGTCATAGCAATGCTACTGATTGAAATCTTCTTGTATAGCTGTGCTGAACAAGTTTTGGTAGAAAACGAGTCAAATGCAACGGCAAATAGTTTAAACAGTAGGAAGGCCAGAGCGGGGGTATTGACTGGTGTAGACCTTGGTACTGCCGAAGAATTTGCTATTCTCTCTAAGTCAGGAATCACCAACGTCTTTCCATCTAATATTAGAGGGAGTGTAGGAACAAGTCCAATAACCGGGGCTGCTCTTTTGTTGACTTGTGATGAGGTAGAAGGAACTATATATACCGTTGCTGCTGCAGGTCCACTTCCTTGTAGAATAACTGATGCTCCACTACTTACAACAGCTGTATTGGATATGCAAGCTGCGTATGTAGATGCTGCAGGACGTTCGAACCCTAAGGAACTAAATTTAGGAGGCGGAGTTATCGGAGGAAATTTGCTAACACCAGGGCTATATAAGTGGACCGGTACCCTTGTGATTGCATCCGACATAACACTTATCGGTAATCCGAATGATGTATGGATATTTCAAGTTGCAGGAACTTTTAATATGAGTTCTGCAGCTAGAATTAATTTAATGGGAGGTGCGAAAGCCGAAAACATTTTTTGGCAAGTTGGAGGTGCAGTCACGCTGGGAACCACAAGTCATCTTGAAGGAACCTTATTAGGTAAAACCTCAATTGCTGTACAAACTGGAGCAACCGTACACGGACGGTTACTTGCCCAAACAGCGGTAACACTACAAAAGAATACAGTCACGAATCCAATGGTAGCTATTCAGGAGTCTCCAAGCCCCAGTCCGGTACCGGCAACCGTAGCTCTTGGTCAAGCTGGAAATTTTGCGATTCTTTCTAAATCAGGAATCACGAATGTACCCCCATCTTCCATTATAGGAAATGTAGGAACAAGTCCAATAACGGGGGCTGCTCTTTTATTAACCTGTCCCGAAGTAGCTGGAAATATATATACCGTTGCTGCTGCAGGTCCACTTCCTTGTAGAGTAACGGATGCTCCAAGATTAACAACAGCTGTACTTGATATGCAAGCTGCCTATACGGATGCTGCCGGACGCAATCCGGATGAGGTGAATTTAGGAGGCGGAGTTATCGGAGGAAATACGCTAGCACCTGGAGTTTATAAGTGGACAAGTACGCTTGTAATTGCAAGTGACATAACACTTCACGGAGATGCCGATGACGTATGGATATTTCAAGTTGCAGGAACTTTTAATATGAGTTCTGCAGCTAAAATTAATTTAACGGGGGGTGCGAAAGCCGAAAACATTTTTTGGCAAGTTGGAGGTGCGGTTACGCTAGGTACTACAAGTCATCTTGAAGGAACCTTATTAGGTAAAACCTCCATTGCTGTACAAACTGGAGCAACCGTACACGGACGGTTACTAGCCCAAACAGCAGTAACGCTACAAAAGAATACAGTCACAAATCCAACAGCAACCCCACCACCACCACCAGCTCCAGTGGAAGCCGTAAATCTTGGTCAAGCTGGAGATTTTGCGATTCTTACAAAATCAGGAGTAACTAATGTGCCTCAATCTCTCATTACGGGTAATGTAGGAACAAGCCCTATTGCTCAGACTGCAATCACTGGATTTGCTCTAACTCTTAATTCATCCGGTACATTTGCAACATCATCTCAAGTTGATGGTAAAATTTATGCTGCGAGTGCTGCAGCCCCAACTCCAGCAATGCTTACAACAGCTGTATTGGATATGCAAGCTGCGTATGTAGATGCTGCAGGACGTTCGAACCCTAAGGAACTAAATTTAGGAGGCGGAGTTATCGGAGGAAATTTGCTAACACCAGGGCTATATAAGTGGACCGGTACCCTTGTGATTGCATCCGACATAACACTTATCGGTAATTCGACTGATGTATGGATATTTCAAGTTGCAGGAACTTTTAATATGAGTTCTGCAGCTAGAATTAATTTAGCGGGAGGTGCGAAAGCCGAAAACATTTTTTGGCAAGTTGGAGGTGCAGTCACGCTGGGAACCACAAGTCATCTTGAAGGAACCTTATTGGGTAAAACCTCCATTGCTGTACAAACTGGAGCAACCGTACACGGACGGTTACTAGCCCAAACAGCGGTAACACTACAAAAGAATACAGTTACAGTGCCTTAAACGAAAGTGAATATCTACTACTTATTTCAATCGAATAAATCAGGTACCAGTAAATACTGGCACCTGATTTTATTGGTTATAGCTCTATTTTTTGAATTATAGTGAGCAGCAGTAATTGGAATGGTTTTCCTGATGCTCTTCACCTATCGGTTCTAAGAACCAATATCAAGTTATTAATTCTTTGCTGGTGTTGGGTAGGGAGGATGTTCAATTTTGATTTCTCCTTTTTGCTCTACCATTTTCAGTACCTCTTTTACCGCTCGTTCAAGTTGAGGATCTACACCTTTCGATAAAGATGAAGCATCTTGACGAACTTCGATGTCTGGGGCAATGCCCGTGTTTTCGGCAATCCATTTATTATTTACAGGATCGAATACGGCGTTATCAGGAGCCGTGATCCGACCACCATCTATCAATAAGTAATGCACGGAAGATTTTACCAAGCCTCCCCAAGTTGTTTTCCCGATTAATGGACCAACGTTTTGCTGTCTGAATGCCCACGGGAAATAATCTCCGCCTGAACCCGCCATTTCGTTTATTAACAATGCTTTTGGTCCTAATATACCCGCAGGTAATCTAAAGTGCTTGCCGTTAGGAGCCTCGTTCGTTATAGCAGCTCGTAATTCACGATTCATTAAGTCAACCATGTAGTCGTCTAAGCTTCCGCCACCGTTAAATCTTTCATCGATTACCGCACCCAGCTTGTCTTGTTGTGCGAAGTAGTACCTGTTAAAGGATACGAAACCCGCTGTGGTAGTGTTTGGTACCCAGATATAGGCTAATTTTCCGTCGGATAGTTTGTCTACCATTCTGCGGTTATCTTCCACCCAGGCTCTTTGCCTTAAAGCTGATTCATTGCCTATCGGCTCTACGGTTGCCTTCCACGCACCTTCAAATGTCGGAGTTGAGTTGATGTGAACGACCGTCTGCACACCGGCAGTTCCGTCGAGTAATTGATAAGGGTCTTGTAAATCAGTAAGTTCTTTACCGTTTATTCCTACTAAATAATAGCCTTCTTTTATATCGATATCAGGTCTGTCTAATGGACTGGTCAAACCCGGGTTCCAGCTTTCAGTAGTAAAGATTCTTTCAATTTTCCAACTACTGTTATCAGCAACTAAGTCGGCACCAAGCAGTCCGGCAACAGATTTTTCTACGTCGGGGTAATCACCACCGCCCACAAAGCTGTGTCCTACTGACATCTCACCATTTACCTGATCTAAAACATAAGTCAGGTCATCCCGGTGTTTGATAAATGGAACAAGAGGTGCGTATTTAGCGTGCACATTATCCCAATCACGACCGTGCATATTTGGATCGTAGAAATAGTCTTTTTCGTACCGCCATGCTTCTTCAAAAATCTGATTCCATTCTTCAGATCGGTTGAGCTTCATTTGCAAATTTACCTTTACAGGTTTACCACTTTCCGCGTTGGCAGCTTTACTGCCTGTTACTTTCCAACTGTTATTGATTTGAAGTAAAACTTGTTCACCATCCGCGGAAACAGATATTTGACTCACGTTGCTGGCGTATTCTTTCGCCTCTCTTTTTTCTAAATCAAATTTGTGAACCGCATATCCTTTATCGTTCGGGATTTTTTCGCCGATAAATACGCTTCCTGACGCACCACTAAGTGTGAAATCGTAATTTCTGACCGGCAGCGGCAAGGGCATTGTCCTGCGATCAATGTTATCAAAATCTATTGTTACGGGTTTGTTTTTTTTGTCATCATCCCCTTTTTTTATTTCAGACTTCTTTTTGTCTTTTGACTTAGCGTCGTCTTTGTCGGTGGTTGGTTTCTCGTTTATGGATTCTTCATCACTTTTTGGTTTGAAAGGCGAAGGATCTTCTTTCCTTAGATTAACAACGTACGCTGTGTATTCTGGTTTTGCGGTTTGTGCACTGGTGTTTGCCCAACCTGAACCCAACGCGTAATCTGTACTTGCTAAAAAGTACAGATGAAGACCGTCTCTGTCCCACGAAGGTGAGACCGCATCGGCAAATACATTGGTGATTTTATGGGTAGAGCCGTCCGTTTTAGACCAGACCATGATTCCTCTAAATAGATTATCGCCGGTTTTTGAATACGCCAGCCACTGTGAATCTGGAGACCACGAAAGACTCATGTCGCCACGTTCGATATTTACACCCGCTACGTCTGCTGTTTGAATGCTGCCAGCGGCAATATTTATAACCCTAACTCTGGGCTGATTATCAACAAAAGCAATGAAATTTCCGTCGGGCGACCAGGTTGGTTCCCAAGCCATTTTTGAATCACCGATTGAAATGCTCTGGGGTGCTGATAGGCCGTCCTGATCGGCTATCATTAGTTTGTAGCCTTTGCCGCCAGCATCCGAAAACCACGCTATTTCACCTCCGTTAGGAGACCAAATCGGAGCTCTATCTGCTGAACCCGAGCTTTCGGTAATGTTTCGGGCATCACCATTTTCTACAGGAATGGTAAATATTTCTCCCCTTGATTCAATAATCACTCGCTTGCCCGTTGCTGAAAGCGAGGCACTGCGGGCACTTTTACTCACATCTTCCCACTTTGTTTCTGCCCACGGAAAATCTCCTGTCACAGTTATTGCTAATTGTGCCGATGACTTAGTGTCTAAGTTAAACGTATGTAGGTAGCCGTCTCTTTCGTACACAAGCTTATTTCCGCTTCCATCCAACCATTTTATATCCACATCTTTAAAAGTGGTCAGTTGATTAAGGGCGGCAGAAGTAGCGTTGTAAGACCATATATTTGCGAAGCCATCTCTGTCGGATAAGAAATAAATATTTTCACCCAACCACATCGGGTGAATGTCTCTGGTTTTATCATTTGGTAGTAACGTCTCCGACAAATCGCCGAGGTTGAGTATAATTAACGGGGTATTTTGTCCACCACGATAACCTCTAAATTCTGATTCCCATCTGGAAACTCGATCAATTACTATTTTAGTACCATCGCCGGAAAGTGATCCGTCGTATCCCCATTGCTCAGAAACTTTAGTTGATGGGCCGCCCTTAGTAGCCACCGCCCACAAATACCCAATACCCGTGGGGGAACTGTCTCTGGAGGTGGAGTAAATTATTTTGCTCCCGTCGGGAGACCAACCTTTTACATTTGCCGAACTTGGGTGCCAGGTCAGGCGTGTTGGAGCACCGCCTTTAACCGAAACTGTATAAACCGCTTTGTTTCCCGAGCGATTGGAAGAAAAAGCGATTATTTGCCCGTTAGGAGAGAGCTGCGGGTTTGATTCTACGGCGGGCGTGCTGGTAATTCGTTGAGTTCTATTATTGCTTAAATCTGTTACCCAAACGTCTGCACCATAGATAAATACCACGTGGGTTTCACTAATGGAAGGCTCACGGAGTAGTCTGGTGTTTTGAGCAAATGTTGAAAACGTCACGAGTAGCAAAACGACTAATGCACTTATGGTTATCTGTACTTTTTGAGAAATATTCCACGCCGTTGAGTTCATAATTTATACACCGAGTTGATAGTTAGATATTTTATTCGTTATTTTTCTTCTTCTCGGCAGCTTGCGACCGCATATAACCTAACGCCCATAAAAGTACTCCGATCCAAAAAATCATTTCGTCGAATGCCAATACTTCTTCAAACAAGCTATTTATCACGTAGAGATTCATGAAAATCATAATCGCACCGATGATTCCAAGTCCAATGCCTACTTTTTCGAGTAGGTTCAGGTTTTCTATTTTATTCATGGTTGTGAAAGAAAGTTTAGGTTTGATTATGTGTTTTATTGCGGTTCTTTTTTTTTATTTTCTAGGCCGATCCTTGTAGTCTTTTACAATCATGAAAATAGCAGCTACAAGTACAATTACATATACAATGGCTAACGCCGGTTGCTCGAATGTGAAATTTTCAAAATCGAATTTCCTGTACAATGTCACTCCTAAAATAAGTGCGATAAGTGTCCAGAAAAAGTTTGGTGCCTTCATAATTGTCTCTAAGTAATTACTTGATTGTAAGCCTGCTTTAATTTTCGCCTTTCTCGTTACCTCTATTGTAACAAGATGCTAAGCTTGATTGGGCCAAAACCAAACTTAGCAATTTTCTTTCTGATCAGTGCTAGTTAATTTCCCTTTTTACCTACGAATACAGACTGTTTTAGGCACGTACGGTTTCTTAATACTTTACTGGAACGCCACCCGACTAATCCTTCTCTATAAAAAAGCTTTGTAAAGAAGTAAGAGTAGGGGTTTAAAAGTAAATCACCTGCTCACGGCTGTTTAAATCTTGTTTCGGCAGGCAATTCGCATTATATTTAAGAATTAAAATTTAACCCCATAATATGAAACAAACCTTTTATTCCTTACTTGCTTTAATAGCTCTCAATGCTTGCAGTAGTAAACCAGCAACCGAAAACGAAAGTGAAGGTAAAGAAGAAGCTTGGATAAGCCTTTTTGATGGTAGTTCTACAAACGGATGGAGAGCCTACAACGGCGATGCACTCCCACCCGGATGGGTGATTAAAGACGGAGAGTTAACGTTTGACACCGAATTAGGCTTGGAGCAAGACTACACCGGCGGCAAAGACATTATTTACGGAGCAGAAGAATTTGAAAACTTTGAACTGTATTTGGAGTGGAAATTACCAAAGGGTGGAAATAGTGGCATATTCTATCACCTTTCCGAAGGAATAACAGATGCTGGCCCACCAATGTTGGCTCCGGAATATCAACTCATTGACGACGAAGGTTACGCCGCCATGCACGATTTGACTTCCTACAATAAAAGTATGGGAGAAACCGAAAACTTAGATCAGTTGCAAGATTGGCAAAAAACGGGTTCAGACTACGCAATGACGCCCGCTGACCAATCACAAGTAGAATTAAACCCTGCTGGTGAATGGAACAGTTCCAAAATAGTATATACGTCCGAAAAAGTGGAGCACTGGCTTAATGGAAAAGTCGTGGTTTCGTTTGTACCTCAATCCGAAGAATGGGAAGCGAAGAAAAACTCTGGAAAATGGAGTAACGCACCTGATTACGCAAAAGCAAAGAAAGGGTACATTGGACTTCAAGACCACTCAAGTCCGATATGGTTTAGAAACATTAAAATTAGAAAATTATGAATCAGAAATTAATAAACAGAAGAGAATTATTAAAAGGCGGGGCCGCAGTGGCTGTTGCCTCTATGTTTCCTTCGTGGGCGTGGGCTAATAGTAAAAATGGCCGCCTGAGAACAGCACACGTGGGTTTGGGTAGTATGGGAAAAAACGACTTAGCATCAATTGCCTCTCACGAGTCAGTAGACGTAATAGCACTTTGTGATGTTGACGCAAAAATGCTGGCACCGCTTAAGAAAGCGTATCCTAAAGCCAAGTTTTATTCAGATTACAGAATAATGCTCAAAGAAATGGCGGACGATATAGACGCGGTAATAGTCTCAACACCTGATCACACGCACGCTCCGGCTTCTATGCTGGCAATGGATCACGGTAAAGCGGTTTATTGCCAAAAGCCGCTCACGCACCATGTGTCTGAGGCGAGAGCTATGAATAAGAAGGCAGCAGAAAAGAAATTGGTGACCCAAATGGGTATTCAAGTGCATTCTTTTTATGACTATAAACTGGCTACGCTACTGATTCAATCAGGTATCATTGGTAAAGTAAAAGAAGTAAGAGCCTGGTCGCCCAAAAATTGGGGAAATGATGATGCAATGCCACAAGGATCTGACCCGGTACCAGAAGGTTTGGACTGGAACCTGTGGTTAGGTACTGCGGCAAAAAGACCTTACAAAGATGGAGTATATCATCCCGGAAATTGGCGTAAAATATTAGATTTTGGTTGCGGAACTTTAGGAGATATGGGCGTTCATATTTTTGATACTCCTTACAATGCTTTAGCTCTTGACGTACCTAAAACCATCAAAAACGATTGCAGAAAGCCAACGGGTTTTGGCTTTCCGGAAGAGAATATAGTAACCTATGAATTCCCGGGGACGAAATACACCACCAAAAACTTTAAATGGGTGTGGTATGACGGAGTAAACGCACCGAAAAAACATGAAAACCTTGTTCTTCCCAATAATGAGGAGCTTCCAGATCAAGGAGCTATGTTTGTGGGTGAAAAAGGTAATTTATTATTGCCTCATTTTATGCAATTACCAAAACACATTGTTGACGGAAAATACAAAGAGTTGGACCTCACGAAGCTCAAAAAGTCGGGAAAAGTAGGCGAAGCATTTAGAGATTACGATATAGAAGGCGACCGCCATTACCATCAGTTTGTGGATGCGTGTTTAGGAAAAGACGAGTGTTCTGCTCCGTTTTCCTACGCTTCCAGACTAACAGAAACCATCCTTTTGGGTGTTATTGCTGGAAGATTCCCGAACCAGACGTTGCATTGGGATAACTCCACGGCACGTTTTGAAGAAGAAGAAGCCAATCAATTTTTAGACGGCACTTATCGAGAATTTTAATTACAAATAGAAAGCTGTTTGGGTTAATTACCTTGAACACCTGTGAGCTATTTTCGGAGATTACGAATTACTTAAACCAGCGTTATACATGGTGTAATGAACTGCCCGTCGTTGCGGGATTTGGTGAATGAGGTAAAAACTAAAAAAGCCGCTGGAAATGTAATTTGATTAATTCAAACAGTTTTTACTAATGAAGATGCTTCTTGAGCAACTATCACACACAACTTTTAATTCCGTAGTTTTTAGTCTGCGGGTAATTTTGATTGTATGAACAGTATTAGGGTTAATTTTCTGGATAGTTGATAAGCAAGATACGATATCAAATGCAAACAAAAAGCGGTTTGAGATTACTCCCAAACCGCTTTTGCTTACATACGTTGTTGTGAGTAGTTTATTCTCCCAACTTTTTTAACAGTAATTCAGCGACAAGTTCTGACGAAGCAGGATTTTGTCCTGTTATTAGCAAACCATCTTCTAAAGCGTAAGGAGCCCAATCATCACCTTTAGAATAAATTCCTCCGGCTTCTTTTAGCATATCTTCTACTAAAAAAGGCACGACGTTGGTCAATTGTACTGCATCTTCCTCACTGTTTGTAAATCCGGTAACTTTTTTACCTTTTACTAAAGGCGTACCATCCGTATTTTTAGTGTGTCTGAAAATACCAGGAGCATGACATACTGCACTTACAGGTTTGTTATTGTTGTAGAAGGCTTCAATCAATGCAATCGAATTTTTATCTTCCGCTAAATCCCATAATGGACCGTGACCTCCCGGATAAAATACCGCATCGTAATCAGCTTGATTGATGGCCGCTAACTTAATTGTTTTAGATAAAATTTCCTGAGTTTCTTTATCCTCATTAAATCTTACGGTAGCTGGTGTTTGAGAATCCGGAGACTCACTTTTAGGGTCAATTGGAGGCTGTCCTCCCTTTGGTGATGCCAAAGTAACTTCAACTCCTTTGTCTTTTAAAAGATAATAAGGTGCCGCAAATTCTTCAATCCAAAAACCTGTCTTTTCTCCCGTATTACCCAACTCATCGTGGCTTGTTAATACAAATAATATGTTCTTCATTTTCCTGTTTATTGATTTGTTTCAGCTGCTTTATTACAGCCGATTATATATTGTTTCACAAATATAGGCTTCCCATATCAGGAAAAAATTGATGTATGGTAAGAAAGGATTATTGATCTAACTCTTTCTATCTTCTACGTTTGTGGAAGCAGGGCAAATCGTACCACAGAACTGTACTAAATGATTATTCCAAGTATGCTTTCTTGGTCATTTTGATTAATCGTAAAATACGGTGTGCGAAACGGTAGTGTATAAAGTGTATTAGTAGCTACTGCTGCTCAAAGTATTCAAATTCTCCAAAAAGTCAAGCCAACGTCTCAAATATAACTCGGTAACGGATGCACATAACCT
Source organism: Spirosomataceae bacterium (assembly GCA_047630355.1). Lineage (GTDB taxonomy): Bacteria > Bacteroidota > Bacteroidia > Cytophagales > Spirosomataceae > JANQUM01. Next base: position 18,555 of record JBLHXN010000042.1, read on the forward strand.
TCCCGGTACGGTCGCATGAGCATAGCGGTGGCTTCTGAGTCTCCGATAACCTGACGAGTTTCAGGGTCGTAAACCAACGGACGGCCCAATTCCATCGCGATATTTGCTAAGATGCAGGAAGCCGTAGAAATGTGCCCTTCTTCGACGTCGGCAACGGGGCGGGTATTCGTTTCGATTGCTTCCAGAAAATTCAGCATGTGTTGCCGCGTGGCGGGAGCGGCGTTGAGTTCGATATTTTCTTCAGTTAAATCTTCCGGGTATTCTTCTCTTTCGTAAGTTACGTCCATGTGAACGGCTTTCTCCTTAGATTTCCCAACGGGCGTAAAATCATACTGCGTGGTGCTTCCTTCGAGCGTTCCTTTATCACCGTAAAACTTGAAAGACCACGGGTATTGCTTGTCGGCGGCTTCTCCCCACGAGCGGTGCGTCCAGACTACGTTCAAATCATCGTATTCAAAAATGGCATTTTGCGTATCTGAAATATTAGATTTTGCTTCTTTGTTTACATAAATCCCACCGTGCGACGATATGCGGGTTGGCCAACCGAGATTGAGCATCCAGCGGGTCGTATCAAACATATGCACGCACATATCGCCCGTAATGCCGTTGCCGTATTCCATAAACGCCCGCCACCAGCGTTTGTGCGGAAGTCCATCGTAAGGTCGGAGGGGAGCAGGACCCGTCCAAAGGTCGTAATTCAGACGTGCGGGAACTGGTTCAAGCGGCGGGTTGGAAGTATTCCGCATGTGGTAATAACAGCAAATCTCGACGTGCGAAATTTTTCCCAACATCCCCGAATCAACGAAGCGTTTTTTTGCATCCGCCAAAAACGGCGTGCTGCGTCGTTGCGTACCAATTTGCACCGTTCGGTTGTATTTTCGGGCGGCGGCTACAATGGCTTCCCCTTCAATAACATCCACGCTGATAGGTTTTTGCAAATACACGTGAGCACCCGCTTTGATGGCATCAATCGCAATCAAAGCGTGCCAGTGATCGGGCGTTCCGATAAGTACGAGTTCGGGTTTGGTTTCTTTTAATAATTTGCGGTAATCTTCGTAAAGTTTCGGGCGTTTTTTTGATTTCAACCGAGCCGTTACTAAATCGGCGGCTTCGTTGAGCATCACCGAATCGGCATCGCAGAGAGCCACTACATCAACGTCGGCAACTTGAATGAGACGGTACAAATCTGATTTGCCGTACCAGCCCGCACCAATCAAAGCAACGGTGTATTTTTTAATTGGTTTAAACGAGTTCTTGGATATTAACGGTGCTGGATTTGCCGCAGCATTTGCGGCAAGCGAAGATAAGGCAAGCGAGGCAACGGAGCCTTTTAAAAACGAACGGCGGTTAAAAGTAGGTTTCATTTTATTGGTAGGTTGAATAAATATTTCTACAATATACTAATTTGTGAATTTTGATAGAAAGATAATCTGTGTTTATCTAATAATCCCGAAAATAGTGTGGCAATATTAGAATACGTCTTTAGCTTTATAAATTAATTTGACCAACCCACATGCTTCTTATGAAAAATATACTTTTACTATTATTCGTCGTCTTTCAGGTCAATGCCCAAAAATTTACGGCGGCCGAAATTACTGCTTGGGAAAAACAGGCAAAAGACGTCACTATCCACCGGGACAAATGGGGGATTCCGCACGTAGAAGGCAAAACCGACGCCGATGCCGTTTTTGGATTAATTTATGCTCAATGCGAAGACGATTTCGCTCGTGTTGAACTCAATTACGTCGAGAAATTAGGACGATTGTCCGAAATTGAAGGTGATATCAAGCTATACAACGATTTGCAAATCAAGTTGTTAATCGACGAAAAAGCGACGAAACAAGATTACGCCAAGGCTGCTCCCTGGATGAAGAAATTACTGAACGCTCACGCTGCCGGAATAAACTATTTTCTACACAAAAATCCTGAAGTTAAACCTGCTTTGCTGACCCGTTTTGAATCGTGGTTTCCGTTGCTTTGGACAGACGGAAGTATTGGGGCAATCAGCACGCAGGATTTACGGTTGAGTGAGTTGCACGATTTCTATTCTGAAGAAAAGAACACCGGATTTTTTCAGGAACGAGACGAGGAGGCGTACCAACAAACGGGCTCGAATGGTTTTGCCATTGCTCCTAAATTATCGAAATCAGGAAATGCGTTGCTGTACATAAATCCACATACTACTTTCTACTTCCGACCAGAAGTTCACATGGTGAGTAAAGAAGGATTAAACGCTTACGGAGCCGTTACGTGGGGGCAATTCTTTATATATCAAGGTTTTAACGAAACCTGCGGTTGGATGCACACTTCTTCAAATGCTGATGTGGCGGACGTTTATATCGAAGATATTCAAAAAAAAGGTGACAAGTTCTACTACAAATTTGACGGGAAATTAATACCCGTAGAAGTCAAAGAGTTTGAAATAAAATTCAAAACTGACGAAGGTTTTTCGAGCAAGAAATTCACTACGTATTTTACGCAACACGGTCCAATCATGGCGGAGCGTGACGGGAAATGGTTGAGCTTGAAACACTACAACCGGGCGGCAAAAAGCCTGGAACAAAGTTGGATTCGGACGAAATCAGACGGTTTCAAAGGCTACGAAAAAGCGATGGATTTGAAAGCAAATACATCCAATAATACCGTTTTTGCCGATAAGTACGGAAACATTGCTTACTGGCACGGCAATTACATGCCGAAACGAAATCCTGAAATTGAGTGGCACAAAGCAGTGGACGGCTCGGTGAAGGCGAACGAATACCAAGGACTTCACTCGGTAAAGGAAGTTGTTCACGTTTATAATCCTGTAAACGGCTGGATTCAGAATTGCAATTCCACGCCCTTTACATCGGCGGCAGAGTTTAGCCCCAAAAGAACAGATTATCCTGCGTACATGGCTCCCGACGGCGAGAATTTTAGAGGTGTAAATGCCGTCCGGTTATTGAGCGAAGTTGAAAAATTGGACATTGAAAGTCTAATCGATTTAGGATACAATCGCTATTTGCCCGCTTTCAAGGTGCTTGCTCCCCGATTAGTTAAGGCGTTGAACGATTCAAAAGAAACCGATTTAACGGAAGTAAAAACCATCTTGTCAAGCTGGGATTATTTTGTGAACGAAAAATCAATTGCTGCTAACTTATTCATTCATTGGGGTGAAAAACTCGGTCCGGCGATTCGCAAAACATACATTGATCCGGGTGAAATAGACCAGGTGGAAGCCACCACAATTTTTGCCCAAACTGCCACCGACCAACAGGTTTTAGAACCGTTGCGGGAAGTACTTGCAGAATTGACAAAAAACTACGGAACGTGGGAAGTAACTTGGGGAGAAATTAACCGCTTTCAACGATTGAACGGCAAAATCTACAACGAATACGACGACAACGCACCAAGTTACTCAATGGGCAATGCGTCTGCGTTGTGGGGCTGCTTACCGTCGTTTAACAGTCGCTACCGAAACGGCTCAATAAAACGCTACGGTTACAGCGGAAACAGTTTTGTTTGTGCCGTAGAATTTGGCGAAAAAGTAAAAGCAAAATCTCTGCTTGCCGGAGGAAATAGCGGTGACGAAAACTCGTCTCACTTCACCGATCAAGCTCAGATGTTTGTGAACGGTCAGTTCAAAGATGTTCTTTTTTACCCTGAAGATTTTAAGAAAAATGCGGTTAAGGTTTATCAGCCGGGTGAATAATATAAGGTAAAATTCAAAATAGAGGTCAACTCATATTAAAATAGAGGTCAAATTCAATCAGTTTTGACCTCTATTTTAATATAGAATGAGCTGTAAATTAAATTCCTTTAAATCTAACTCCTAAATACATGACCACAACTCAATACATTATAGCAGTTATTGGAGGATTTTTAGCTGGTGTGGTAAATACACTGGCAGGTAGCGGTTCGGTGATTACTTTGGGCTTTTTGACCGAAATACTGGGGCTTCCCGCAAACCTCGCCAACGGCACAAATCGGGTGGGGATATTTATGCAAAGTCTTGCCAGTGCGGGAGCGTTTAAACAGAATAATAAATTGCCACTTGAGCGTAGTAAGCTAATTATCATAGTAACTATTATTGGGGCAATATTCGGGGTTTGGGCAGCAGTTTTAATCCCGAATGAATCATTTAAGGTTATTTATAAATACTTGATGATACTGATGTTGGGGGTAATCTTGGTAAAGCCTCAACGGTGGTTGCAAGCCGCCGATTTGGAAAAGAAATTACCGCTCTGGATAAGTGTTCCCGCGTTTTTATTAATCGGGTTTTACGGCGGTTTTATCCAAATGGGAATGGGCGTTTTCTTCCTTGCCATTATGGTATTAGTTGCCAAATACGATATAGTCGAATCTAACGCCGTCAAAACCGTAGTAATTACCATTTATACCGCAATTGTATTGCTTATTTTCCACTTTCAGGGTCTGGTAGACTGGAAAATTGGGGGTGTTATTGCTATTGGTCAAGCTACGGGTGGCTACCTCACGGCTCAGTTTGCGTCTAAATCTGACAAAGCGGCTGTTTGGGCGTATCGGCTATTGGTCGTAATTATTATATTCGTTGTATTGAATACTTTTGGAGTATTTGAGTTTTTACAATAATAAAGGTAAATTTATACATGAATCATGAGCAGTTTATGGCATAGAATTTGCCGATGTAGTTAACATACTCATGTGTTGATACGTAAATGATTCAAAAATCAGACAAGCTGCTTTTATATGCCCTTTTTATAGGGTTCGTGTTCCACGGCACTGTCTGTTTCTTCACGTTTGCCAAAACCTACGATGCGTACGTGCACATTTTCTTTGCCGATCATTACGCCCGCTCTTGGTTTGAACCGTGGGACAATCGGTGGTACACTGGATTTAACGTAACTAGTTATCCGCCGTTGGTGCATCAACTCATCGCTCTTTTATCTTTTGTGTTTGGGCTAAAATACGCCTTTGTCTTTCTGGCAACGGTAATTATGCAACTTTTTATTATCGGGGCGTACCGCTTTTCAAAGCTCTGGACAACCCCGCACGTAGCGGGTTACGCCGCAATTTTTGCTTGTTTTTCATCTTCAGTTGTTGAAGTATTACACCTTTTTGGTCAGTTGCCCACCCTCATGGGTATGGCGTGTTTGCTCAATGCTTTGCCGGAAATTTATCGTTGGGTACGCTATGGTAAATACTATCGTCTTGCTACGGCACTTTCAATTATGGGCGTAGGCGTAACGTCGCACCATGTAACTACCATTTTTGGGGTGGTATTTTTTGTGGCTCCCGTAATGGGTTTGGCGGTTATGGACAGCGTAATGGAAAAGGGTAAAAATAGTATTGACGAACAGCTGGGACTCAACTTTAATCTCAATAACGTTATCAGCAAGGGCACGCCCGAATTCAGGGTAACCATCAAGGCATTTCTCAATGAAACCTGGAACAAACGCAAAGAACTGGCCTTATTTATGGGAGCAGTGCCATTCATTATGATGCTGGTTTTTCCCTATTTTTATTGGTCAAAAACCGACCCCATTACCCAAGTATCCATTCCGCACGGATCGCGTGATTCTTTTATTGAAGTAGTTTCATCCGGAATAATGTTCTTTCTGGTTCCAATGGGAATCATTTTACTAATACTTCCTTACATATTTTCTCGGGTTTGGGCTCGGCGGAATATTTTTATTGGATTGTCTTTTACGCTATTAATTGTTTTGGGAACGGGTGGTACAACGCCCATTCCGAAACTCATGCTCGGCGAAGCGGCATTCAATATTTTAACACTCGACAGGTTTACGTTCTGGGCAACAATGATTAGCATTCCGTTTGTCGGAGAGTTCTTTTACCGATTGATAGAAGGTGACTTTAAAAAGTACCTGCGGGTTATTTGGGGAGTTTGGCCGCACCGACTTACGTGGGGATTCTTGGTAACCTCAGTAGCCGCGATAACCATATTTATCATAAACCTTGGTACGTTCCGTCCGATGCAGCCCGACCCGGTTGAAATCAATCCAATTTTGCAATTTCTTGAACGAGACCAACACAGCAAGTGGCGGTTTATGACATTGGGCTTCGGCGATCAAATGGCGTGGCTTTCGGCTCAGACATCCGCTCAGTCTGTAGATGGTAACTATCATTCCGCCAGACGATTACCTGAAATGACTACTCGGCCATTGGAACGATTAGAGAATTCTAAATTTAAGGGAATTCAGGGGTTGGGGTCACTGCAACAATTTCTGACGATTCCCGAGAAATATTACCTCAAATTCATATTCTCGAACGATAAATTTTACGACCCGATTTTGTATTTCTCAGGTTGGGAACGGGTGCAACGACTCGAAAATGGCATCATGGTTTGGCAAAAGCAAGATGTGTCGCCACTTCCAAACGTTTTGCCGAAAAAGAACCTGCCAAAGATTATGAAAATCATGTGGGGAACGCTGCCGTTGATAACGCTTTTTATGGCATTCGCAATCAACTTTCTCTTCGTTTGGTACACCCGCTTTCGCAAAGACCCATTTTATGACGATGGTTACCAACGGCACTTTTTGGTGCTACCCGTTATTAGTAAAAAACTGCTCATTTTTATGGGTTGTTGGTTAGTTGGGCTTTTGGTAATGATAGCGGGAGTTATCGTGGCAAAATCATTAGAGAAATCCAATACTACTCCTAAAGGAGTATTAATCGCGTATTATAACGCCATTGATTTCAAATACTTCGGAACCGCTTATGAGTATTTCAATCCAGAAAATAAGCCTTCGTTTGACGAGTTTTTTATACAACTTTCGGTCGAAGATGGTATTCTTGCGTCGTACGCAAAAATGGATAAAATAGAAGTTGAGTTAGAAGAAGTAAACAAAAACGAATACAACGCTACTGTTAGAACCGAGTGGATAACTCCGATGGAACAGTACCCTGCCGTTTACAAACACAAAGTGGTAAAGGTAAAAGGAGATTGGTACATTCAGCCGCTTGAGTTTGACTCGAGTATCCCACCTGATGCGGTCACAAATGAGCCGATGCTCAGATTTCACGCTCAGGGAAAAAGACGGGTATCCACCAGGCCCACTAGGCACGATGATGTGCTTGATCGACCCGAATTGAATATTATTTCGGCGAGATTAATAAAAAAAGACAGTAGCTACTCGGTAGTCGGAGAAATTCAAAATATTGATAACTTGCCCGCTCACCTGACTATTCAAGCTGATTTGTACGATGAGTACAACCGTAAATTGGTGAGTTATAATGCTAAGTACACCACTATTCACCGTATTTTGCCTAAAGAAACTGTCGCTTTCAGAATTGATTTTGAACAAACGGCCTGGGTGAAAGAAAGTGATTTAGATCCCGGTAAGTTTAACCCGGATGAGTTTACGCCGTTCGAATTCAGCCACCCTCCTAAAATTTTTAAAGTATTGGCTCGGGCAGTTGTGGATAAAAACGATATCTATCGCTCGGTGGGCGTGCAGCGGGTTCGAGAAAGGGGCGGTGTGGTAGAAGGCGAAGCGATAAATTACGGAACCGAAGAAGTGAGCGTTCCGAAATTACTGATTGCTTATTACGACGAAAATGACGAAGTGAAATGGGTGGAAACGCACTTTATCCGGGAAGGAATCAGGCAGCAACGTAAACGCAAGTTTAAGTTTAAGTTAGCAGATTTCTCAGATTTGGAAATCATCCGCAAGGCTTCATCCGAAGATTTGTATGTAAACGGTCTATTAAATGAATTTTTTAGAGACGAAAGAAAGAAAGTAAAACGCAGTTTGATACCCGTCGGACCCAATGAAAAAATCGACCTTCGTGTTGATGCGTTTATTGGAAGCCCGACAATTTATTAAATGAAAAAAAAGTACGCAAAGTATGGGTTGTACGCAGTTGGTGGAATATTGCTAACCGGGCTATTCTATGTCTTGTTCGGAAGTATAATTGAGCAGAAAAGTAAAGCTCGGACTTATCCATCGGATTATAAATTGGCGTTTCCGGAAACGATAACGGCGGGCGAAGAAATGTGCACGCCTTACCTTAGTTGGATGCAAAGTTGTGAATTAATTATTGAAAATTCTTGGGGAATCCGGTTGCTTTCCATTTTGGACGGTG
>JBLHXN010000043.1:0-26139 GCA_047630355.1 Spirosomataceae bacterium
ACTCTCCAAGCAATCCAAGTATCTAATCTTGGATGGTACGACATGGGAAGCTGGGGACAAGTATATCCATTTGCTGACCTTGTGTATTGTTTACAAAAACGTTGCCGTCCCCATTTATTGGAAGCAACTGAACAAAAAGGGAGGGCATTCCTCCCAAGAAGACCGCAAGCTTCTTTTTGCCGAAGCCTTGAAAATATTCCAATTATCGGGGATGATTCTAATAGCTGACAGAGAGTTTATTGGCGAGAATTGGTTTCGCTATCTGACTGATAACCAGATTGATTTTGTAGTAAGAGTGAGTAAAACTTGTTATAAGTTACCCGTTTCAAAAGCATGGGGAAGTTCCCACGCTTATTTGGAGAAAAGAGCAAGTAAGCGAAAAAGTCCAGTCGGAAAACGGTTCACCATGGGTACTGGCTGTTACAGTTTTGTAGCGGTTAAAAATACAAGGAAAGATGAAAAAGAACCTGTCCTGTTTCTGGTATCATCTCTAACTGATTTTGCTAAAATAGCCGCCATTTACAAAGTGAGATGGAAGATCGAAACCTGCTTTAGACAGCTAAAAACCAAGGGCTTTAATATGGAAGATTTGAACTTCAAGGACGATAATAAAATAGTCCTGATGATGAGCGTTGTCGTCATGGCTTATGTACTATCCATTGTTAAAGGGGTAAAAGAAACCAAAGTAAACAAACCGCTCTATAAAAAATATCGGAGCGGACAGCGGTTATTGGCAATCTCACTATTCAGAATAGGATTGAGTAAATTGAAACAAAGTGTGTGGAACTTGAAAAGGTTTATCGAATCGCTGGATGAGATTTTCAGAAGCAAACCAAAGTTAAGTACACTGCTTGTCCAGTAGTATGGAGTTTCACTACTGTTGGTGCAGTTTTCTCCTCCGTAAGCTTGCATAACCACATGCTTTTGGGCACAGTAAACCCCGCATTAGGCACTATTTTAGTTACATTTAGGTCTTCTACGAACACAGCTTTAGATATACTTCAGACTTTAGAAGTAGGTGAAATGTTTATAATAGGTATAGAGGATATAGGTGGCGAGTCTTTTTCGCAAAGAATATACTGTACGTTCAGAACCTTTTCTATTGAATCCGCAGAATTAACTAATACCGGTTCGATAGCTAGAAGAATTAAAAGGGGCTGGGATTTTAATAGAAATGTAGCCCTGTAGTTTGCTAATTATTGAGCTTAAAACTTATGTGTGTGTGAAGTGGGTGGAGGGAGTGCCTGCACCATTGGTTGAATTTGGCAACTACTTGTGCTATTTATCATTCAAACTCCTCGCCAAATATACGCCCATGCTTGCACAAGCTTGAATGAGATAACCTCCGGTTGGAGCGTTCGAATCGAGCATTTCCCCGATGCAGAAGTGGTTTTTTATTTTTTTTATCTCAAAATTTGAATCTACGGCATTTAAGCTAATTCCTCCCGCAGTAGAAATGGCTTCGTCAATTGTGGCGGCGGCAGAAATCTTTAACGGAAACTTTTTAATGAATTTTGCCAACGTTGGTGTGTCTAAAAACTCCTCTTTGGTCAGTGTTATTTTTATAAGGTCAATTACGGTGCGGGATAATTTTATTTTGCCTTTTAAAGCAGTTGTTATGTTAGAATTTGAATTTGTTAGCTTTTGAAGCAGGGTTGGTAAATCAATGGTGGGTTTGAAATCAACGTAAACTATCGCTTCGTTTTTGGAAGCCAGAAGTGCTTGTATTTCGGGGCTTAGTCCGTAGATAGCGTTGCCTTCAATGCCAAACTTGGTGATGACCGCTTCCCCTTTTTGGGTTTTATCTTGCAGTGAAATGGAGATGTTTTTTAGCGGTTTCCCTTCGTTGTTTTGGATGAATTGTGCGTGCCAGTTGACTTTGTAGGCACAGTTCGCGGGTTGGAACGGTAGGGTTTCGATTCCTCTTTCCTTAAAAATAGTTAGCCATGAACCATCAGAGCCGGTTACTTTCCAGCTCGCCCCGCCCAACGCAAAAACGACATAATCTGAATGTACGATCTCGTTGGAATTGAATTCTAACGCATTTTCTTCGTTCCAACCCGTGAAGGTTTTGTTGAATTCGAATTGGACGTTTTTTTCTTTCAAATGGGTTTCAATGCACTTTAAGACTGTAATAGGTTTAATGCCTTTCTCAGGGAAAACCCTGCCGCTACTACCCAAAAAAGTTGGAATACCGATACGTTGCATCCACGTTCGTAAATCAGCGTTGCTGAAATTATTTAAGGCATTGTCAAGAAATGAAGTTGGGGTATATTTTGCTTTGAAAGTAGAAAGTTTTTCGGCGTGAGTGAGGTTCAAGCCACCGTCGCCGGCAACTAAAAATTTACGTCCGAGGGTAGTATTTTTTTCGAAAATGGTAACGTCGAAGATGTCAGTATCTAAAAATGCCGCCAGAAACAAACTCGCCGTTCCTCCCCCTATAATTGCGACCTTTTTTTTCATGGCGGGTACTTTTACGGTTAACATTCCTGTTTTAGTAGCCGGTGATACGACTTCTTATTTTATCTGACTATTTCGTTCTAACTCTCCAATAGTTTTCACTGATATTTTTATAAATTTGGTCCAATTCGGTTTGGTGAATCGTTAAGTTTTCGTAGTCAATTGATTCCTTCAAATTTCGTATAAACTCAAAAATATTATTTCCTGCTTTCGCCCCGATTTTATCAGCTACGCTTGGTTCATGTCTCCAAACTTGATCTTTATTATCTTCCTGAACTCCTAAAAGTAAAACGTCAGACGAATTATCCATTAAGCCAATTTGGATAAAGCCTAATTTGTGCCAATTCTCGGTTTGGAGCTTATAGTTGTCAAATTCTTTCAATAAGTCTTGAGCATCAAAGATATAGTCCAAACAACCTTGGTAATCATTGCCTTTCGTTAACTCATACATGCTGAGTTGAGTCAGACTTATTTTATCTGAAGTCTGATCATTTATTTGAAGTAATTCACGCCTGATTAAATCCTTGCCGATTTTGTAGCTTCTAACAAAAGTCCGAAATGAATTTGGCAGTAAAGGTTCTTTCAGTAGTTCTTTTAACTCTTCTGACTTTTCTTCAATCTGTTCTAAAAGTTCGAATCCTTTTCTGTCCATTGTTTTGTGATTTTATCAAATTGAGGTCGCTACTACTGTAGGTCAAAACCTTTAGTTAACCGCTGAAATCTTGTTTACAGGTCATTCTACTTGTACGTACTTTCGCCAGTTATGTTGTTCTTTGAAACCCAATATTTCGCGGATTTTACGATTTGAAAAGAGGGCTTCGTGTTCTTCTAATTCACGGGTAATTGGTACACCCGGAAAAAACTGTTCGGCCAGTTCTTTACTCGGGATAATTGCTCCGTTGTCGTCGTTTCCGGCGTTGAAAACCTGATAGCCTAAGTCGTCTTTTTGTAAACACAGATCCACGATTTGCCCAAGATCTCGGGCATCAATGTAACAGAACGCATTCCGGCGTCGTACTTCAGGTTTCGCGAAATAATGCGGAAATAGCTCGGCGTATTCGTGTGGCTCAATGACATTGCCAATGCGAAGGGCATAAATATCAAAACCTGACCGCCGCTGGAAACTGCGTGCTGTTTTCTCATTAACGACCTTTGATAATCCGTAGCTATCCATCGGGTCAACGTCGTAGTCTTCCTCCAACGGAAGCGAATTAGGATCGGTTTGTCCGTCTGAAAAACAGATGCCGTAAGTAGTCTCGGACGAAGCGATGATAATCTTCTTGATGCCAAGTTTAACCGCCGCTTCAATAACATTGTAAGTACCCACGGTATTCACCCGAAAGGTTTCATTATCGGGGTTTATCAAGATTCTGGGTACAGCTGCAAAATGAACCACCGCATCAAATTTCGGAACGCCATTTCCTGCTTCCTGCTCACCCAGGTTTGCATAAGAACTCATGGCGTTAAACATTTGACCAGAATCCGTAATATCAGCAATCAGGTTATTTACTCCCGGATAGTCCAAAGGTTTCAGGTCAACGTTCAGCACTTTATGTCCTTGGTCGAGGAGGTAAGGTATCACGTGTTTTCCCGCTTTGCCAGATCCTCCCGTGAAAAGTATTCGCTTCTGAGTCATGAACTTTGTTGTCTAATAGTGATTTATTTCGCCAAGTTACCTTTTATTCTTTTTCTTCATATTTTGAGTTTTGTCGCCACGCCTGAGTGGTTTTTTGAACCGCTCTTTTAGTTTTTGTTCGTAGCTCACTCTTTCTTTTTTCTCCTTGCTATTCTTCGCTGATTTTTCGTGAAAAGCTGCCCCGGTTTCATTGAAGGTGTTTCTGTCGGAAAGCTCTTTGTGCACCACCGGTTTATCTTTTTCCTCCGGAGTGAGTTGACTGGATATCGTCAGTTCTTCGGGCAATTCCGTAACCGGAATAGTGTAGTTCATCAGGCTTTCAATATCCCCTTTTAAGCCTTTTTCCTTCTCGGTGTAAAAGAGCAGGGCTTTTCCTTGTGCGTCGGCTCTACCTGTTCTTCCGATTCGGTGAATGTAGTTTTCGGGATAGAAAGGAGTATCAAAACTAATTACATGACTAACTTTTTCTAAATCAATTCCACGAGCAATTACATCGGTTGCGATCAGGATTCTACTGTTACCATTTTCAAAACTTGCAATAGATTTGGTCCGATAATTCAGTTCTTTACTACCGTGAATTACGGAAGTTTCTGGTTCGAAATCCAAAAGTTCAAACAATAAGTCTGCGTGAACTTTAGTACCCACAAAAATCAAGACTTTAGAATACTCTTCGCTGTTTGCTAATAGTTCGTTGAGTAAATTGACCTTAGTGTAAAAATTGGGAACGTCGTAAGATTCTTGCGTAATATTGGTCAGCGGCGTACCGCTGATAGAGATGGTTTTCTTGACTGGGTTAATCAAAAACTTACCAATCAATTCATCTACATATTCTGTCATGGTGGCAGAATAGAGAATATTCTGTCTTTTGGGTGGAAGTAGCTCAAAGATGTTTCGCAGCTGGGTTTTATAACCAAAGTCAAGCATGATATCCACTTCGTCAATCACCAGTTTTTTAATTGATTTTAGCCGCAATACATTGCTTACGGCAAGGTCGTATAAGCGTCTGGGAGTCCCCACAATAATATCCATGCCCTCGGCAACAGCTACGCGTTGAGGCTTTATATTGTTCGAGCCGCCGTAAACTCCCAAAACCCGTACGCTGAGGTGAGTGGTTAATCTTTCGAGTTGCTCTACTATTTGAATAACAAGCTCAGTGGTGGGAGCCAGAATTAAAACCCTCGGACTTGGTTGATCCGAAAACTTCAGGTCCTGCAAGATTGGGAGTAAAAAAGCGATTGTTTTTCCGGTACCAGTCTGGGCAATTCCCACAAAATCGGAACCCGCCAGAATCGGAGAATACGATTCTTGTTGGATAGGAGTTGGCTTTTCAATGCCTTGATTGGCGAGTGCCTCACTCAGCTGTTTTTTGATTTTGAAATCGTCGAAGGTGTTCATACTGCAAAGTAATCGAGAAAAACCTTCAAATGATTGCCTTTTTGGTAACTATTTTGAAAAAGACGTTCGTTTTTTTTCGTTCCCGCCAACTGAGTGTTGGATTTGCATCATCGGGGTTAAAAGCGGCTACTTTTCTGATCTGTAATTACGGTTGGGATTTGACAGAATGTTTTATTATTTCTTTTCAGGTATAAGACCCAATTGAGTAAACTTTTCTATCAAAAAATCGGCGTACCTGATAAATCCTAAATCAGTAAAGTGAACTCCGTCAACAGTTCCTTCGTGGTCTTTTCCCGTGGCATTTTCGCTACTTACGTAAAAGATATTTTGAAATCCGCCGTCAATCATTTTTGTGTATTCTATTTTTAGAGCGGCGTTTTTTTCGTGAATCACTTCTTCCCGTTTTTTATCCAGAACGGATGATTCATACAAGAAATTCTCAATAAAAATAATGGGAGTTTCGGGTCGTTTCTCTCGAATAGTTTTTACGAGCGGAATCGTGTTAGTTGTAACCTGCTCTGCATCCATATTTGGTAAGCATTCAATCACGTAAAGTAGGGGGCTAAACTCCGAGATTAACTCATTAATTGGTTGCTCCATTTTACCATTCCCACTGAACCCAAAGTTGATACAATCAATATTTAATTTTCTGGAAATAATATTGGTATGTGCCATTCCGGGGCGGGACGCACACCCGCCTTGGGTAATACTGGTTCCGTAAAAAATGATTGATTCACGGTTCTTTTTTAACGGTTTCTCGATTACGCTGTTTGCATCAATTCCTACTTCAATGCTTTTAATACCATCATAAAGAGGTAAGTACATTTTAAACTCCCGCATTTCAACGGGCATATTGTTTATCAGCAGGTATTCATTTTCAATGCCATTTGGGCGAGCCGTATTGAGGTATTGCCAAGTTCCGTTATTGTTGAAGTATAAATCAATGCCCTTGATTCCGGTCTCCGCCATGTGGTTCATTTTGTTATCGTTCAACACTGTCCATTTCACGCTGATACGAGCGGAATTGGAAAGAAATCTGATTGACATACCGGCTGAGGCTTTAGACAAATTCCAGACGGGTTTCCGGACAAGTTCTTTGTACAAAAGCGGTAACCTGTCATACCGGTTTTCTTTCAGAGAATCGGGAATTTGAGTACCCTCCAATACGAAAGAGTCTTCCCCGTAATAAACGACGTTTTCTACCTCTTGCGAAACCGTTAAAAGTGGAATGCTTAGAAACAGAAAGAGGTAGTTGTAAATTGTTTTGCGTTGCTTTTTAGTCATGTTTAATCAGTTTGTAAATTTAACCACGACCGTTTTGTACTCCTTCGTTCCATTTTCTAATGAACTCATCCGACCACGCATCCCAGCCGATGGTTGAAAGTGTCCAGATGGTAACTCCTAAAACAACCACGTTTAATACCAAACCGATAATGGCAATAATTTTGCCCTTCTTAACTTTGCCGATATTGGAATAAGCCGTCGGGTTTTCTGCGTAAACCTTTTCTGACTTTCCCGCCAGATATAAAGAAAACAGCGATAAAACGATGGCGAACCCGCCAAAGATGAAAAGGATGCAACTTGAAAGTGCAGATAGGTAAATGAGTGTGCTGTTGGGAAGTTTTCTCGCTGTCATAATTCAGAGTTATTGTGAGATGTTGGGGTTTGTAGGTTTACGTTACATAGTGCTTCTCTTTTTACGCAGTAAATCGTTTAGTGAATAGAGGGAGTACTTTTTTCGTTTGGTAGCGATTAATCTATTCAAATCATTCTTTGCCTGAATTTCAATCCATAACATTGGACTGTGATTGAATAATTGACTGAGTATCAACGCCATGTCGTGACTTATAGGGCGTTCTCCGCTGATTAGCTTGCTTAGGTTTGAAGGTCTTAGATCTAAGTATTCTGCAAATTGTTTCTGTTGAATATTTAATGTTTTTAAAATAGTTTTTAGAAACTCACCTGCGGGTTTGATCTCGGATCTATTTGAAACCAAATAATCTTCCATTTGGTACTTAATAGTCACCAAATCAATATCTCTTCGCTGGTCTTCTGTTCTTTCACTAGACCTCTTTAATAAAATAGCTTGAAAGTCATTAAACCCCTGCGTACCAATATCCATTTTCTGAGTTAATGTGCTTTGTTGTGGTTCGTCTATTATTTGTTTCATGGCTAAATAGTTTTTGTTCTCTGTAAATATTTTTTAATTAGTTTCTCGCCGTTTTCAAAGTCAATAAACATCCGCTGACCAAGAGCTAATTCTGCTCCGTACTTTTCTGTGTACCAGTTGATTAAGTTGGTTTTGGACACAAATGTTAAGAATCCTTTGTAGTTACCTGAGAGTTTAAGACTCTCTCTACAAGCAAACGCAATTAAACAACCTGCTACATAATCATAACGCTTGTTCTGTTGCCCCACATTATGGGGAGCTACTTCTAAGGCATCCATTACCAGCATGTCGTATTCGAACTTTAAGTGCAAAGCTCCCTGTATTTGACTTGGAGAATCTAATGTTC
Source organism: Spirosomataceae bacterium (assembly GCA_047630355.1). Classification (GTDB taxonomy): domain Bacteria; phylum Bacteroidota; class Bacteroidia; order Cytophagales; family Spirosomataceae; genus JANQUM01. The sequence goes on from JBLHXN010000043.1 coordinate 8,008, forward strand.
TTAGAATATAAGATTGCCCATTTTCTTTATTTGACAGACTTCGCCAATTAAAACTCCACCCGTCTTTCTTTAAGGGACTAGTAGTTCCTTTTATTGAAACAATCTCAGACTTTACCAATTCCCCGTTTGTCTTATCTAAGATATAAATCATGTGCGAAGATATGAAATAGTTATCTCATTTGTATAATTTATAACCTATTTGTTGTCAGTTATTGTCATCAAGATTTGAGAGTTTCGGGTTGAAAACTTAGTCAACGTCGTACTTTACCTTTCACAAACCCAGATGTTTCGGGTGAACCTTGATTTTCCCCGTTTTTCAACCGTGCAAAAATCAGTGACTTTTAAACCTGAGTTTATGATGATACTTTCAATATCTGTGATGGAAACAATGACTAATCGACTTGTCAATTTGGCAACCGTCTCTATAATATGTGCGGTGATGCCATCGTCAGAATAAGTGGTGTGATTATAAGGAAGGTCAACAATAGCGGTATCGTAGTGCGAAGTAAGGTCTTTAATGTCTGAGTGGTAAACTTCAGCGGTGTAGCTGTAGTACGTGAGATTTTCTGTGGTATTTTTACACGCTTTCCAGTTTATGTCGCAGCCCTCAATATCAATTCCCGCAATGCAAGCTTCTAACATAATTGTACCCACGCCGCAACAAGCGTCTAATAATTTGGTAGTTTTACTTCCTTTTGTCGCACTACTTACGAGCGATTTAGCAATATTGATACTGATAGAATTGCTAAATTTGAACGGCTTTTCGTTGTGCTTTTGCCAATGAGCATTGTGTTTTATCAGAACTCCAAAATACCAAATATTCTCGTAAAAACTGATTCCGTAGACTATTGTCGGGGAATCGTAATTGGGTTCACCTTCAATGCGGTAACCAATGTCCCGTAGTTTGTTGAGTCTTTCTTTGTACGGTGTTTCGTCGCCATCCAAAACTAAATATTCGACCTTGAATCCCTCAAAATGAATATTCTGTTGTTTGACATTTTCTAATAACGCTGAATAATCTTCTGAAAGCAGATGTATATCAAACCGACTTTTAATAAACGGACTGATGCTCGGGTCAACTTCGAGATTTGAAAACAGTAGTTTATTCTCAACTTCTTCGCCAAAGACTTGTCGTGATTCTAGCCTACATAAATCTGTATGATGGACATTGTAGTTAAACGAATAAATGTACTGGTGAAAGGCAGAGGCGAGTTTCAAGAATTTGCGGAGGGTTTCTTTTCAATAATGTCGTTAACTATTCCAAGGTGATGCCGCGTGTGGACTTTTAGGAATTTCGGCAGCTTACGCTTATTCAGGTGCAATAATATGAAATGATTGAAATAGTTATTCTTTTCGAGCGAACTCCACTTTGCAAGCCGTTCCCTCGTCTTTGCTAATTCTGTTCTGATTTCTTTCTCGCTAATATCAAACGAAGGATTTACGCGATCGGGAGCGGTTACCTTTCCTCTCGGAATCTTCTGAAAAGTCGAAACGTAGAACCACTGAATATTAGATTTTGAATCGTATTGATCAGGGTTTGAAGCAAGTGCCTCGTCGTACACCGCATTGATAACTTGCAGCATGTGAAGTAAATGCCACTTCACCGGAGCCGCTGACACAGTTGTGTCTGACGCTTCCATTAAAGCGATTCGGATTTCAATTTGTGCAAGCTCTTCGTTTAAATCAATTTGCTGTGCGTTGCTGATAGTTGCCGAACTTAATAATGCGATGAATAGGAAGGCTGAAAAGCAATGAAATAGAAGGGTTTTGAAGTTAAATTTCAATATTTTTTGGGTTAAGGTTTGGTTAACGTATAGTATAAGAAACGTAAGTGACTTCGAAGCTCTTACTTGTCAATTTATACTGAGCCAAATTTGCGATTAGACACAAATTTAGTGTTTTAAAATAAACCGTCAAATCGCAGATTTGGCGGAGCTGATTAAATGTGAAAATGCCTCGCAAACCACTGAGCCATTTACGTTTTTTATACATTGTTGTTCACCGTAATATTCTAGTCATATAGATAGTCATTTTCTAAATCGGCAATAAATTGTTTGTATTCAGCTAATAAGTGTTCTTGAAGCAATTCAGAATTTCGGTACTCAATATGTAATTTGTCTGTTCTTTTTTCTTGGTATTTGATTAAATGTATATGGCAATATCCTCTTATAAACGGATTTGAAAATGCATAGGTATCCGCATTTCTATTGAATCTTAAAATTTCGCCTTTATTTGGACTTGTCAACTCATGCACATGTTTTTTTAAAGAGTTCGATTTATAGTTTTTGAATGAATCCCGCATTAAACTAGCAATTTCCGAAATAGAAAAGGACTCTTTATGTAATTTCAAGATTGAAACAATGATATTTTGGGAAGTATCAACCCTTCTTTTTATTTTATCCTTAAGAGCTAGTTCATAAATGGATTTTAATGAATCAGACTTTTCATTAACAAATTCATTAATTGCATATTCTAAATCATCTTGTTTAACATGTTTAAGTTTTACCGAAGTTTCATTAACTCCTATGCTTTCACAAAGTAAATCGCATAGTTGGTGAGTCACAGAAGCTAATCCACTTGAATATGCTACAATTCTTGACTTCACACTATCATAAATATTAATATTTAACAAATTTTCTCCTTGACTCATTATCAAGTTTGTTTCCTTTGGATTCATCAGTGGCACATGAACTTCGCTAACTCTATTTGTCATTTCTGAATCATAGTGAACAACATTTCTAGCACTATCCACAGCACCAACGGCAATAATCTTGAGATATTCAAATTCATGAGATACGTCCATGAATACTTTCATAATTTGAGAGAGTTCTTTCTTTGGCTCAGAATCCAATTTATGGAAGTCCTCAATCACCCAAAGGTATCCTGTAGAACCAAAAGCATTAGCAAGTTGATGTGGGTTTTTCTGTATCTCAACAATTCTTTTTTGTATTTCCTTATCAGCTCCTTTGCTTGATGCATTTGCAAATATTGAAAGTAAATTAAATCCAACTTTAACCCTTCCTGATAGAGTATTCTCCTCAAGTGACTCTTTTTGTTCTATATAAAATGTACCTAGTTGACTAAATGCATCTAAAATAACACTTTCAATGCTAATTCCTTTGGTGCATCTAGTTGTTATATATTTAGTGTTTAATTTATTTAATATATTAACAATCATAGTGGATTTTCCACATCCAGAATGTCCATAAACTATGATTTGTTTGCCTATGGTTCTAAGAGCTCTTTTGAATTGTTTTTCCGAACCTCGCCTATTCACATAAGTCAATTCAGCTGGACTAGAAGGTGTGAAAACTTTTACTACTTTAATTAGCTTCATAGTAATATGTTTAGTGTCGATAGATTATGGTGTACAACTCGTTATTATGTGTAATACAGCTAAATGTAGCTATTCACTATAATTTATTCAATATATACATTACAGAACTTCAAATATGCATAATTGCCTTGCAACTATATTTACCCTCAATTGACAATAAATATATAACAAGTGAATAATAATTTTCACCAACTCTTACAAAAAGAGATATTTACACCGTAATTATCGTAGATTAGGTTGCCCTGATCAAGGGCGATGGAAGTTTTAAAGCTACCGCCAATGCGTTTGAGCGGAATGCTCGCCTGAAAGAAATAGGAGTTTTGAGCGGCGGGAGGAGTGGGAAGCGTAATGGCTCCGAAGTTTTTGCTGAATGACGTGCGGAGGGTTAAGGAAACTTCATTGATTTTGCCGTTGAAACCGAGGTAAAATGCCCGGATTCGGTTGTTGTTTACAAAAACAAAATCGTTGTCAACTTTTCGTTCGGTTCGGATTTCACTTTGCGGAATCAAAAATGGCGAGCCAATGGTACGTCCGTTGTACGACCAACCGTCAAAATACTGCTGATGATTGAACAAAAAGGCATCGTTCATATAATTTTTCGGAGGAATGTCCAGCAGCCTTGCCAGTAATCCCTGATAACTGTGTTGGTTCATCGTAAACAAATACTCTACCACCAATTTCTGAAAAAAGGATTCTTCTTTTTTCCCTTTGAACGAAAGTCCGTAAACCCCGTCGTCTAGGTTAGATAGGCTCCCAATCGTTCGTCCCGTCTCAATCGGGATTTGGCGGTAACCTAATATTGTAAGTGAATTTGTGTTTACCTCAGCGGCGAAATCAACTTGCCCTAAATGAGCACCAAAACGGTTTTCCACTTCAAAATTGGAGTAGCCCAGTGTGGTATCAACAATCGCCGCTCGTGGAAAAAATACCTGCTTAAATGTAAACCAGTCGCTCGGAAACTTCCCGTTCACTGTTTTTCCGTCATTTTCATTGGTTTCATATTTCGGTGTGCCGCCCCATTGCACGCTGTGCAATATTCCGCCGTGCAGTTTTACTTTGCCGTTCGGTTTCCCGATGCGAAAATACAATGATTTTTGGTGGAGGAAATAATCTTCCACGAACGTTTGTTCCTGAAACCAGCCGTGAGAAATGTGCCCTTTAAACGAAAACCAGTTGAAGAGCAATTTTTGGTATTCACTAATGCCAATCTGTACTTCGGGAATCGGTTGGGCGTTGCCAGACCACGTCATCGAGCCGCTGCTCAGCGTAGAATCTCCAATCCCATGGACTTGTTTCTTTCTCCCTACCAGCAAGTGAAATGCCCCAAATTTAGGTCTGATATAAGCTTCGGTTAGCCGAATAGTGGTTTGTTGCCCGTTCAGGACGTTTAGTTCAAGCCCATAATCGTAGTCGAAAAACTTTTTGACGGAATCTGGTTTGGAGTAAAAATGCTGCGTTAAAAGTGCAGTATTTGGGGAATCGGGCGGCACGCCGAATTGGTTTGCCTGCATCCAGTACGGAAGCTTTTCATTGGTGGCAAAATATCCGCCAATTTCTACGTCGTAGCCAAATTTTGATTGACTCAAAACGGTTGAGGGAAGGAGAGAAAGTAGTATTAAAATGGCTATTAAGTTGATTTTCGTCATGTATTCTTCAGGCTTGCTCACGTATGACAACAAACACTAAAATAATGCCAAAAAGTATTTTATCCTACAGATGCCCACTTCATTAACAAAGAGGTGACGTAACCGGCGTACGTACCGATGGCGTAACCAAGCACCGAGAGTAACACGCCAACCGGAGCGAGCGAGGGGTGAAAAGCCGCCGCAACAATGGGTGCTGATGCCGCTCCGCCTACATTTGCCTGAGAACCTACTGCCATGAAAAAGTACGGAGCTTTAATAAGTTTGGCAACGATTATGATGGTGATTACATGAACAAGCATCCAGATAATACCGATGGCAAAGAGACTTGGATTATTAAAAATGGCGGTGATATCCATCTGCATTCCGATAGTGGCAATCAGAATGTAGAGAAACAACGTTCCCACCTTCGTGGCTCCCACGTTTTCTAAGTCCCGCAATTTAGTTTGCGAAAAAATGAGTCCTAATATTGTTACAATCGTGACAATCCAGAAGAAAGAGGAGGTAAGGCTAAAGTTTTTGAGAAACGGGTAATTCGCTTCTAAAAACGGAGCGATTATATCTCCAAGCCAGTGAGCAACTGCGGTAGCTCCAAATCCAACGGCTGCCAACAGCACTAATTCATCAAATCGTGGAATACGTTGTTTGTCTTCTTCAGCGTTGATTCTTTGTTTTATCTCTTCGATAGAACTTGAATCGGCTTTCAGCCATTTGTCAATTTTACCGGATTTCCCTACTCCGATTAATAATACGGCGAGCCAGGTTTCGGCAACTAAAATATCAACTGCTACGGCTTGTGAAAATATAGCGTCTGAGGGTTGAAATACTTCTTTTAAAGCGGTTTGATTCGCTCCGCCGCCAATCCAACTTCCGGCAATAGCGGCTAATCCCCGCCAAACTTCGTCGCCTTCCGTGAATAATTGCGGGTCAAATTGTTTTACGATTAAAACTGCAATTGGACCGCCAATGATAATACCGAGTGTTCCGGCAAGAAACACTAAAATTGCTTTCGAGCCTAATCGGCTAATTGCCTTAAAATCAACGTTTAAAGTGAAATAGACCAACGTAGCTGGAAGTAAATAACGGGAGGCTACGGGGTACAGTTGTGAGGCTGCTCCGTCAACAACTCCGGTCGTATTTAAAATTCCCGGTAAAAAGTAACAGAGTAATATTGGTGGAAAAATGGCGTAGAATTTCTTAAAAAAAGGAATTTCGGAATTAGCGGTTTTGAAGACTACTGCAAGCAGACACAGTAAAATCCCGAAAATGATGGCATCGTTTGTAATTAGCGGTGTTTGCATACGGGGTGATTTGGTAGAAATTAGCAGAAATAAAAAACACACAGCCAACAGAATTAGGCTGTGTGTCGCAATTACACTTCATCAACAAACTAAAAACCAAATATTAGTTTTACACAATATTAATAAAAAAAGGAATAACGGCAAAGCTATTCCTTTTAAAGTGCTGTAGGAGGGGGATTCGAACCGCCCACGATGTAGTTAGCCTGTTTGCAAAATATCTGGTGGTCAACCCCAGTCGAACGGAAAAAACCTCAACATTACAAACCGTTTATCCTATGATTATCACCCCCGAGACAGGAGGGCACGGCTGCCAATTTCGTCATCCTACAGTGTGTTAAAAAACATTGTTAGTGTTGTTTTTTTAAATTAACGATACAAAGATATGGTAAGCGTTTTTACTGTCAAATAATATTTATTAAATATTTAAATATTTAGAATAATATATGTTATAATGGTTGATTTTATAAACCGTATTTAGTATATTAGTTATTTCCGAACATAATTTAAATATATTCAAAAATGATAGATGAGTTAGACCGAAAGATAATTGCGGTTTTAATGAAAGACGCGAAGAAATCTTACGTTGATATTGGCGAAATAGTGAATCTCTCGGCGGGTGCAGTGCACGTACGCGTAAAAAAAATGGAAGCCAGTAACCTTATAAAAGGAGCGGGGATATTTGTGGATCCGCACCAACTCGGTTGGGACATCACCGCTTTCTTGGGTATTTACCTCGACAAAAGTAATCTGTATAATGCTGTTGCGAGTGAATTAAAAAACATTCCTGAGGTGGTAAATATTAATTACACAACGGGAATTTACAGTATTTTTGCAAAAATTGTTTGTCGGGATACCGTTCACTTACGGGACGTACTCCACGATAAAATTCAAAAAGTGCAGGGAATTCAACGAACCGAAACATTTATTTCACTCGATGAAACTCTCAACCGACCCATTCCTTTATTATGAAGTACAAAGATTTATTGATAAACACCATTAAATACTTACTGATATTCTTCGTCGTTAATTTTACGGCTTCCTTTCTCTACGAATACTTTACGAAAGGCACTACGCTCGCTGAGTTTTACGGCACTTTTGCGTTTGGTTATATTTTTGCTTTTGCCGCCGTAGTTACTGCCCTTTACCGTACCAAAAATAAAAACAATGAATAAAATCCAATATATATTTATAGCCACTACGCTATTATTAAGTACTACACTGAAAGCTCAAAGTGCCGATGAACAAATTTTTAAAAAAGCATTGAATGCTGAGTTAGGACAAACTTCTGGCGAAACCGCTATCAACGTAGCGAAGACCTTTCTTGGGAAACCGTACGTTGGACAGACGTTGGAGAAGTCTCCCGAACGCCTCGTTTGTAATTTACAACAGTTTGATTGCTACACACTCGTGGAAAACGTGATTGCGTTGACCCGCATGAATAATTTCAACCTTTCTGACTACGATGTTTATCAGCAAATGCTGACGCTCATGCGTTACCGCGACGGAAAAATAGACGGTTATTCGTCGCGAATCCATTATTTTACAGAATGGATTGAGCAAGCCGAAAACAACGGAATTATTATGAATATGACCAAGTCTTGGGGGAAAGTATCGGGTAAAAAACTCGACTTTATGAGTAAGCATCCGAATTATTATCCCGTCATGACGGATACCAAAGTTCGGGAGCGAATTGGGCGAATGGAGTCTTACGTAAATCAATCGCCGTTTTTTGAAATAAAGAAGGAGGATTTCAATCAGGTTGAAAGCAAAATAAAGAACGGAGATATAATTATTTTTACTTCAACTATTCCGGGATTAGACGTGAATCACGAAGGTTTGGCGTATTGGCAGAACGGAAAACTTCACCTTTTACACGCTTCGCTCGATTATAAGAAAGTGATGATTTCACCCGAAACGCTCGGCGAATACTTACAAAAAATAAAGAAACATCAAGGAATAATGGTATTACGGTTAATGTAAAAGCAAGATATTAACAATAAAATTTTCTTGAAATTAATGGATTCCTGTTTTAATATATAGTTCCGTCCACGTCAGTTCGAGAACGCCATCGTTACAAGATTTTCGATTGCTCCGTGACCTAGACTGACACCTACATTTAAGTATTGCTATCTAAAACCCAATAAAAAAATGCCTCAAAAAATAATCTTTGATACTGATCCTGGCGTTGACGATGCCATGGCAATTCAAGTGCTGCTCAATTCCCCCGAAATTGAAATCCTTGGATTGACGACGGTTTTCGGAAACGTTGACCTAGAAAAAACGACCGAAAATGCACTTCGTTTACTCGAAATTGCTGACCGAACTGATATTCCCGTTTCCAAAGGTGCTGATAAACCAATGACTCGTTCTTTCGGTGGTGGCGTGCCGTACGTTCACGGGGACGATGGCATGGGAAATACTTTTCGTGAAGCAAGTAAATATAGCGTTCACGATTTATCCGCAACCGACTTTATAGCGGAACAGGTAAAGCGTTTTCCGAACGAGGTGACGTTGCTTGCCGTTGGGCCGTTGACAAATCTGGCGTTATTTATTCAGAAATATGATAACCTGATTCCGTTGGTGAAAGAGGTGATTATAATGGGCGGAAATGCGTTTGCTCCGGGGAATGCCACGCCAGCTGCCGAAGCAAATATTTTGAACGATCCCGAAGCCGCGGACATGGTTTTTGCGACAAATTGGAAAGTCAGTATGATTGGGCTTGACGTGACGCATAAAGTTTTGATGAGTAGTACGCAACTCAAAGAAATTGCTTCCCGAAGCTCAGAAATGAATAAATACGTGTCGGAAGCGATGATTTTTTACCACGGATTTTACCGAAAAACCAATAAGATTGACGGAATATTCGTCCATGATTCTTCGGCGGTTGCTTATCTATTGAATCGTGAATTGTTTACGGTTGAAACGTACCCGTTAAAAGTAGAAACCACCAATTCGATTAGTTTTGGAAAAACGTGGCCGCTACTTGACGGTGAGCCAGATTTTGAAGAACGCCCCGTATTGATACCGTGGCAAAATCGCCCGAAAGTCAATATTTGCGTGGATGTAAATTCTGAAGAGGTTTTGAAATTGATAATGAGTCGGTTGAGTTGATTTTTTAAAAAGCCCAAGCAGGGCGAACAACAATAGTCAATCAATACCGAACCAAAAGATTAGTGCCATCGGCACGGTATAAGATTGGGTTAGTTATTGTGCAAGGTTAATCAGCGAATAGCCGCTTTATTTCTAACGCACGAAACGTGATATATTTCGTACTGATGGCACTCTAACTTATTACCTTTGTTGTTTTTTTTGTTAATATATTGCTCCTCTGGAGCTAAGGGACTTACTTTCACGGAATATCAACGTATTAAAACCTTTTGTAATTCATGATTCCCCAGCCGCCCATTCCTATAAAAATGAGTGACATTATGATGTAAAAAACGCTGACTTTTACTTCACCAACTAAGCCGCTGATCAATAAAATAAAAAACAAAATCATTATAATACCGATTACAATAAATGTGATGGATAGCTGCTTGAGAATTTTATTCATATTTTTGCTTAAAACAGATAAACACATTTCTTAACGAAACGTTCAAACTCATTCAGAATGCAATTAATAGACGGTAAAGTTACGTCCGCAAAGGTCAAGGAAGAATTAAAAATTGAGGTTGACAAATTAGTCGAAGCCGGAAAAAAACGTCCCCATTTGGCGGCGGTACTTGTCGGAACAGATGGAGCATCCGAAACCTACGTGGCGAGTAAAATTCGCTCGTGCGAGCAAGTCGGATTCAAGTCGTCGCTTATCAAGCATGATCCTGATATTTCTGAGGAGAAATTATTGCAGGTAATTAAAGAACTGAACTCCAATACAGACGTTGACGGGTTTATTGTTCAATTGCCGCTTCCAAAACATATTAACGTTGATAAAGTCATAGAAGCCATCGACCCGAAAAAAGACGTGGATGGTTTTCACCCGATAAATATCGGACGGATGGCGAAAGGACTTCCGGCTTACATTTCCGCTACGCCTTACGGAGTTTTGGAATTACTGAAAAGGTATGATATAGAAACAAACGGAAAACACTGCGTAGTAATTGGGCGAAGCCAAATAGTGGGTTTACCGATGAGTATTTTGATGCAACGCAATGCTTATCCGGGAAATTGTACGGTTACATTGACGCATAGCCGCACTAAAAATATTAAGGAAATAGCTTTGCAGGCAGATATTTTGGTGGTTGCTCTCGGAAAACCAGAATTCGTGACCGCTGATATGGTGAAGGAAGGAGCTGTAGTAATTGATGTAGGTTTGACAAGAGTGGAAGATAGCTCCAAGAAACGTGGCTACGCACTTAAAGGTGATGTCAAATTTGACGAAGTAGCTCCAAAGTGCAGTTTTATTACTCCCGTTCCTGGTGGAGTGGGGTTGATGACCGTGGCGGCGTTGATGCACAATACATTACTGGCGGCGAAAGGAGAAATTTACGGCTAATATAAATGTCGAAGAAAATAGAAATTTAATAGATATAATGAACGAAGAATTTATAAATCCGATCGACGAGAAAATGGTTGCTGATAACCCCGGCCTCATGGAATACGCACATTCTGCGGGTGGGGCAGTTATCAAGAAAGAAGACATGGGCAAAACCAAAGGGCGAGCCCAACTTGCCATGCGGCAACAAACCGATGAGCAGCTTCTCAAAATATACCGGCAAATGGAAGTGCTTGCCCAGCAAACCAAAGAGATAAAAGATCGGATAACGATTTCGGAACGCATTTACGATGCCGAAATGGGTTTTGAACCACTCATAAATCATCGGTACTTTCTGTACGAAAAACGTAACGGGAACGATCAACTTTCTATGGTAAGCCCCGACGAGTGGGGGAGGTCTTTTCCGTTTAACGAGTATTTAGCGAGTGTTACTTTACTCGCTGACCACACGTGGAAAGTTTTGTTTGCCAAAGAAGACGACCGCGACGAATTTGTGGACGTAGAATCGTTTGATTAATATATAGAGCGGTTATAGTAAAACTTGTTCCGAAACCTAAAATAATAGTTGCGTTCGAGCAAGCCTGATGTCAAATATTTCAATCGGAAATTCGTTTGGTTAGAGTAACAAAAGCAGTCTTTCTGATAATCAGGATTAAAAGCTGTTTCAAGTCCGATACCACATAATATGAGCATTTTTTTGAATTATTTTACAATAAGCCGTTTTGTACGGTCATTGCTTGCCTTTACATTTTTATCTCTTTTTATACTACCTACATTCAGTCAAAATAATGACCGAATAGAGATTCCGATACGCTCGGAGCGTGACTTCTTTAACGTCATTAATTTAGGCGAATATGGAGCGTTGATGCTCTACGGAAACGCCCGCTCTTCTATGGATGCGGTGTTCTATAATACAGAACTCAAACAGCAATGGAGCAACTCGTTGCAGATTGACCCCAAATCCCAATTTATTGAAAGTTATCAGGAGGGCGGCGTTGTTTATATTTTATTTGGTAACGATAGCCGCCGGATATTTGAGATTTTCCGCATCAGTTGCAATATTGGTCTGATTCAGCAATACGCTTTCAATTCACTACCAAATTTCGAGATAAACCAATTCAAGGTAAATCAGGAAACCGCATATTTAGGCGGAAATATAAAGAAAGAGCCAGTTATTCTGTCTATTGAGTTGGGTGAGCGTACGCCTCGGGTAATTACCGGAGGATTTCGGGAACGTGCTAATTTACAGTCGGTTGAGTTTACGCAAGACGGAAATATCTCCGCTAGCTATATTTTGAGCAGAAAGAGAAGAAATATTATTGTGATAAAAGAGATTGCGGCTTTCGGTAAAGTTGTGGATCAAAAAGCAATCGAACCAAAAAAGGGCTACACCTTCATTAACGGTAAATTATTCCAGTTGGGCGAAGATAAACAAGTTGTCATCGGAAATTACGGAACGGGTTCAACCTCAAACGGTCTGCCCATTTCGCAGGGCATTTACATCATCAGTAAATTGGATTTAAGGGAAAGCCAGCAAAAAGTAGATTATTACTCGTTCACCGAATTTAGTTCGTTCTTTGATTTTCTCAGTAAAAAACGTCAGGACAAAATCGAGAAGCAAGCTAAACGAAAAAAGAGCAGGGGCGGCGAACTTCGGTTGGATTATAAACTGCTGGTTCATGATTTGATAAAAGACGACGACGGATTCCTTTTAGTAGCGGATGTTTTCAAGCCAATAATTCGCACCAATAACTTCAATAATTTCGGAATGATGCCGCTCGGAATGAGCCGTTTCTACAACCCATTTATAATGTCGCCATTGTATTACAGTCGTTTTGCAATGATGAACTCTTCGGCGTGGTATCCTTGGAACGGCGGAGGAAATGCTTCAATCGAAGGTTTTGATTATACGCACGCCTTCATGGTCGCTTTTGATAACGACGGAAACATCAAGTGGGATAATTCCATCGTGTATGATGATGTTAAATCTTATGATTTGAAAGAAAAAATAAGCGTAGCCCAAACTAAAGATAGTTTCTACGCTGCTTACACTGACCAAAGCAAACTCTCGCTTGTCGTAATTGGTGAAAACGGAGTCACCGCCGATAAAGAGACGCTGGTGGTTAGAAAAGAAAACGAATCTATCAAAGAAACTGAATTTAGTGATGCCTCTTTTTGGTACGGAAATAACTTTCTGTACTGGGGCTACCAAAAAATCAAAACCACTGATGAGGGTAAACGCAAGGTCTTTTTCATCACAAAAGTTCAATTTGATGCCCGTTAAGTATAATATATAGAACCAATACGTGAGATAAAACCTGAAATTCTTTTTTGCTTCTGAAAAATCCGTGAATTTTGTGTTTCTGATTAATCGTACTAATTTGCGGAATACCTACATCATACTCTTATTACTTTTTACCTTACTTCTCGGCTGTAATCAACCGGCGAAGAATCGGTATAAAATATCGCCACCGCCGTCAGACAATGAAGAGAGTTTCTTTGAAGCTTCCATCAAAGCCCTGAGCGACGCCATTCGTTCTAATCCGAGTGTACCAGAAAACTACTTCAAAAGAGCGACGATTTTTTTTCAAAACCGTTTGTTTACTGAATCTGCCAAAGACATAAACCGTGCGACCGAACTTAGTCCGAATAATGCCGAGTACCTGTTATTGAAAGCAAAACTGCTTAAAGAAAGCGGAGAAATCGACAAAGCGTGGCAAATCATCAATGAGGTTGAGTCCTACAACCTGGAGTCAGTTGATTATTACCTGACCAAAGCGGAACTCAGCGTTTACAAAGGAGACACTATTGCCGCAAGGGCAAATTTGATCAAAGCCCAAAACTTATCGCCGTACAACGGAAACGCATTGTTTGTAAACGGTCTTTTATTCGAACAAATAGAAAACGATACGTTGCAGGCGATGTCTTTTTACCAAAAAGCGTTGATGTATAATAAAGTACAGCCAAAGGCTTACAGTAAGATCATTGATTACCTGCAAACCCACGCCTTGCCTGATTCGGCAATTGCAATGGCTGATAAAGCAAGTGAGGTTTTTCCGAAAGAAATCAAATGGAAAAATACCAAAGCAGAGATTCTTCGAAAAAGTGCTTTGTACGAAAGAGCGATTCAGGCTTATCAATCGGTTTTTGATCAGGATTCTACGCAGGTAGCCGCGTTGGCAAATATGGCTGACATCAGAATTGGGCAAAAGGCATATTCGGCGGCTTTAAAGTATTTGAAGAAAGCTATACTGATTGAAACTAAACCCGCAAAACTCTTATACCTTGCTGGTTTCTGCAATGAGAAATTACAAAATTATTCAGAGTCACAACTCTATTATATAAAAGCTGTAAGAGCTAACCCTGAATTTCAGCAAGCAGTTGAAGGTCAGGAACGAACCACACGAATTATAAATCGGGCTATTGGTCTAACGTATTAATATGGATATTAAAATTACACTACCTGACGGGTCCGTGAAAGAAGTTCCGCAGGGAACCACTTCGACAGACATTGCAAAATCTATTAGTGAAGGGCTTGCCCGAAATGTATTAGCGGCGAAGTTTAACGACGTCATTATAGATTCAAATCTCGAATTAACCGAAGACGGTACGTTGCAATTACTGACCTGGAACGACGACGATGGAAAATCAACTTTCTGGCATTCGTCGGCCCACTTAATGGCGGAAGCAATTGAGCAAATTTATCCCGGATCTAAGTTTTGGGTAGGTCCAGCCCTTGAAAATGGCTTCTACTACGATATTGATACGGGTGGGCAAACGATTTCAAAAGACGATTTCAAAAAGATTGAGGATTTGATGTTGACGTTGGCGAGACAGAAGAACGATTACGTCCGTATTCCGATTTCAAAAGCCGAAGCCGTTTCTTATTTTGAAAAAAAGGGTGATGAGTACAAACTAGACTTGTTGTCTGGCTTGGAAGACGGAAATATTACGCTTTACCGTCAGGGAGAATTCACTGATTTATGTCGCGGACCGCACATTCCGTCCACGGGCTTTATCAAAGCCGTGAAGTTGATGAACGTTTCGGCGGCATATTTTAAAGGGGACCAAAACAACAAAATGCTCACTCGTCTTTACGGCGTGTCATTCCCGAAACAAAAAGAACTGACCGAGTATTTGGCTATGCTTGAAGAAGCGAAGCAGCGGGACCACCGCAAATTGGGTCAGGAATTAGAGATATTTGCTTTCTCCGAAAAAGTAGGAAAAGGATTACCGCTTTGGTTACCCAAGGGAGCGATGCTTCGCGAGCGTTTGGAGAACTTCTTAAAAAGAGCACAAACCAAAGCCGGGTATTTGCCCGTTATCACGCCGCACATTGGAAGTAAAGCATTGTATGAAACTTCTGGCCATTGGGAAAAGTACGGAAAAGATTCTTTTCAACCCATCAGCACGCCCGAAGACGGCGAAGAGTTTATGCTGAAGCCCATGAACTGTCCGCATCACTGTGAAATTTACAAAATCAAACCTCGGAGTTATAAAGATTTACCGTTGAGGTTGGCGGAGTTCGGAACGGTTTATCGCTACGAGCAAAGCGGCGAGTTGCACGGTTTAACCCGTGTACGTGGCTTTACGCAAGATGACGCCCACATATTCTGCCGGAATGACCAAGTGGAGGAAGAGTTTATGAAAGTGATAGACTTGGTGCTTTATGTTTTCAAATCACTTGGATTTGATGACTTTATGGCTCAGGTTTCGCTTCGGAGTAAAACAGACCGTTCGAAATACATTGGAAACGACGAAGATTGGGAAAAAGCGGAATCGGCGATTCAAAAAGCTGCCGACGAAAAAGGACTTAAAACCGTAGTTGCATACGGCGAAGCTGCGTTTTACGGCCCAAAACTCGACTTTATGGTGCGTGATGCCTTGGGAAGAAAGTGGCAACTCGGAACTATTCAGGTTGATTACCAACTTCCGCAGCGTTTTGAATTGGAATACACGGGAGCGGACAATCAAAAGCACCGTCCGGTTATGATTCACCGAGCACCGTTTGGTTCGATGGAGCGTTTTATTGCTATTTTACTCGAAAACTCCGCTGGTAATTTCCCACTTTGGTTAGCCCCTGAGCAAATTGCTATTCTACCAATCTCGGAGAAATACGAAGATTACGCCGATGATTTGTACCTCGAAATGCAGGAACATGACATTCGGGGATACGTAGATCACCGCGACGAAAAAATCGGACGAAAGATACGTGATGCCGAAGTAAATAAATTACCTATTATGCTGATTGTGGGGGAAAAAGAGCAGGAAAATGGCGAAGTTTCGGTGCGGCGAAAAGGCGAAGGCGATTTAGGAAGTATGAAGGTAAATGACTTTATCACCTACGCAAAGGCGGAATTAACCAAAAATATTCCTAAATTTTGAATTATTTAGTACCATCTTTGTTAAAAAGATAGTGTTAAAACTCCACGATAGGGGTTTGGGTACATTTTCTTATAATATACAATAGCAGGGATTTGTTATTTTAGCTTTTCCCGAAACTCACATAGAACTTATTAAACAAATACTAATTACTGAATGGCAAAAAGATTTTCCAGAAATGTTCGTCCCCGTCGTATTACCGAAGAACCTTACCGCATAAACCTGCTAATACGGGCGTCGGAAGTACGTTTAGTCGGAGAAAATACCGACCAAGGTGTTTACAAGATTGATCAGGCAAGAAGAATGGCGGACGAACAGGGTCTCGATCTCGTTGAGATTGTACCGAATGCAAAACCACCCGTTTGCCGTGTTGTAGATTACTCTAAGTTCAAATACGAACAGAAGAAAAAACAGAAAGAGTTAAAAGCCAAGCAGCAAAAGACTGTTATCAAGGAAATTCGCTTTGGTCCGCAAACCGATGATCATGATTTTAATTTCAAGATGAAGCACGCCCAGAACTTTCTCAAGGAAAATTCAAAGGTGAAAGCTTACGTCCATTTTCACGGTCGTCAGATTGTCTTCAAAAATCAAGGTTACGAATTGCTGAACCGATTTATCGAGCAGTTAGACGATGTTGGTAAACCGGAAGCACCGCCCCGTTTGGAAGGAAAACGCCTCACGGTGATTTTATCTCCGAATAAGAAATAAATGAAACGCCCTTCTGAGAAATCAGAAGGGCGTTTTTTGTAAGATTTGTGTCTGAATAGTTCGACCCTGATGGGGTCGAATATTTACAGCCATCGAACGCTACTACAAACATTTGACCTCGAGCGGGGTCAGATTATCGATGATAAAGGGGCTCAAAAATCATAAAAGTTTTTGTCTTAATCCGTAGGTCGAAGTGTTAGTAGCTGGTTTAGGTTATCGTCGTTTAGCCCTGACATCCTGTAAGTTACCTTGTTATTTTCGTTGATTAAGTAGATCTCGGGGACTCCATTAATACCGAATTGCTTTCCTATTTTTTTGTCGCTAAATATGTGCCCGAATGCTGATAACTCGTATTTATTTACCGCTTCTTCAAATTTTGTGAAGTCTTCGTCTAACGTAATAAATACTGGTTTCAGTTGCCTATTTTGATAAGCGTTAATGAAGGATTTGACTTGCGGTAATTCCTCTATGCAGGGTTTGCACCACGATGCCCAAAAGACGAGTAAAATATCCTCTTTCTTACTGCCTTTATTAGAAAGATGTTCTTTGGAAAAAGCATCAATACTACTGAAAAGTGGAACCTTCGAACCTTTTTTTAGACTTAGACCAATCAAATATTGTGATAGATTTTGACCTACTGTATCTGCTCTAAATTTTAAAGGAAATTTTCGAAAAGTCTTTATCAACGTATCAGCGGCTATATGAAGAGCGTAGAAACTTGCATTTCTTCTAAAGTGCTCAAAAGAGAAATAGTTATTTGTACTTTCCTGAATCAGCTTTAGTTCCTTTGTCTGCAATTGAAATATTAAGTTGTCCAGAGCGAGGCGTAGTGAATCGGTAAATTCACCAGAAAAACTATCCGTTAAATATTTATCCGAGAAATTGGTGTAATTTTCGTATTCGGTTGTTTCAAATCCGTTATTTTTTGCTAGTAATTTTAAGTTGGTTGCATTAAATAAACTGTCAACAATTAGAAAGCCTCTTTTATCGGTCAAAAATTGAATTTCAGAATTACCTGAGACCCAAAAATCCCTTGATTTGAGTATATTTTCTCGTTCATCTCCAACACTAACGGTTGCGTATTTTGAGAAATGCTCTCCTTTGGCGGTGGCTTTTCCGTCCGCAAAACTTACTTCTAACCTTTTTCTCTCTAATCCATTATCATACGCTACCCACATATTTCGAGTATCAAAATCCTGCGGGAAGATTAATGTCAACTCAAATTTGTCCTGTGCGGTAGCATTCAAACAAAGAATTGAAAGTGCAAAA
>JBLHXN010000044.1:0-25594 GCA_047630355.1 Spirosomataceae bacterium
GTTAAATATTTGCTTTCCCGGTGGGTAACAAGCGTGGTCTTTGTATTCGTCTTTTACGAAGTCGATGAGCTGATTAAAGTACGGCTTGTTAAATTCCGTTTCGAGGTGTTTTTTCCAGTCTTCAGCTATTTGTACGTCCGCCATTGTGTAGGTATTTTGTTCTTTAAATGGTAAAATAACATGCCGTAGTGAGAGAATGTTCAGGTCAATCCTGAGCGTAAACGTAATAACGGTTGAAGAAATCGTCGATTCTTTGATTTACTTTTTTCAGTTTAGGTGAAATAACCCATTGGGCATAACTTAATTCAGGAACCGGAATACCGTATTCTGGAACAACCGAAAGTAACTTAGACTTAGGTAGATCCGTGTAGTTTGTTGTGATGATTTCTTGCTGACTTATATTCTTCCTTTCAGGCTTGTTCCAATTTCCCATATTGACGCCCGGATGCTTTAGAACGTGCGTATTTTTGAAAAAAATCGGAGCAAATTCTAAACAAAGGCGATCGGTATTCATTCCCTTACACGGGTCAAAATATCCTTTAAAGCGAGTATGATTCTGCCACCATTCTATCCATTTATCCGTAGTTTCGGAAGCATTGAAACCCATGCAGCCGTTGTGAAAGACGCCAAAATTTAACGCATCATTTTCTTTCGGATGTTGATGAGCGAATAATAATTGCGGAACAACGAAAGCATTATGAGAAGCTAAAGTTTTATCGAAAATATCAACTGATTGATGAATAACCGTCGAGCAATCTAAGTAGATGACTTGCTTTTCCTCTTTCAGTAAATGACTAAACACAAATGGCTTGCAATTATTTTTGAGTTCGTCCCAATTATAACGATTACTCAATTCCGTCAAGATTTCGCGATTGATACTATTCATTGACAGTATTCTGAAATCATAGTCGAAGTTGGTAGGTATATTTCCTTCCTCGTCAATCAACACAACCACAAAATCGATATCAGAAGTGTATTTCTTCATACTTCCGAAAAGACGGTTTGCGTACGGCAAATCCCGAACGTAGCAAGTGGTGAAATAGAGTAATTTATTCATTTAAATATTCTTCTTTGTCGTTAATAACGCTACTTCAATTCTGTCCGTAGCGGCTTCGAGCGTCCAGTTTTTTTGCACGTTTTGCAGGGCAACCCTTCCCATCTCGGCTTGGCGTTCGGGGTTATCAATAAGTAATTCAATTCTTTCGGCCAATGTGGTTGCTTCCGGAACGCACAGAAAGCCGTTTTTTCCGTCAATTATCGTTTCCCGCACTCCTCCCTGAGCTACTGCTACCACGGGCGTTTGGCAAGCATTTGCTTCGAGCGGAGCCAACCCAAAAGGCTCCAAACGCGATGTGTAAAGCATACAAATAGCGTTTGAAAGAAGTAACACCAACTCTTCGTCCGAAACCATCTCTTTCACCTCAAAACGCACATTTTTCAGTTCTGCAAGTTGAATGATTTCTTCGTAAAGTGCTCCATCTTTCATGTTGGAAACCCAAAGAAGCGTAGGACGTTTATGTTCAGGGATTTCACCAATGGTGTCGACAGCGAGCAGTGGATTTTTATTAAAAAACAAATTCCCTAAACCGATTACGTAAGGTGAGGAAGGTGCTTTTTTTGCAGGCTTGAAAACGTCGGTATTAATGCCTAAATAACAAACTTCTCCCGCCCGATTATAAGCACGGGCACAGCTTTCGGAAGAGAATACGGAGTTGACCAATAACTTGTCTGTAGTTTCAATATTTAACCGCTCTTCGCGGAGTTGCACCCGCATGCGGCGTTCGTACCACAAATCTTTGAAAAATAACTGCCAGTAACTCCGGCGAAGCCACTGGATTTCTGAAATGCCAGGTGGGTACCAAGGCGTGTAAGGCTGAGCTTCGTAGAAATAGCGGAACGGTTCGCCGTGATATAAAACTGTAGGAATTTTTACGTAGCGACTCATGAACGGAGCGGCGTAATATTTACAATTTCCGATTAACAGCACGTCAAAATCTCCCTCGTTAATATTATTTGCACAAGCCATGCAATGGTCTTCCATGGCTTTGATATTGTTATCTTTTTGAAAGAAAAACGATTGGACGTTATCCCGAAAACTGTATTCTGAGTACCGGAGAAGCGGAATAATGTGAATATTGACCGAGTCAGGAAATTTCATAAAATAGTTTGCCGTTGGGTTGCACCCCCATATCTCAATTGTGTGTCCTTTGTCGAGAAGACCTATAATGTGGTTATTCAAAGCTCTCGCCCCGCCACCGCTCGGTAAATTATGCCAAACTGCTATTTTCATATTCTTTAGTTGAAAGTTCTCAGCTGTTATCTTTTTCAATCCAACGTAACACTTTCTCAAACGGAAATTTGAATATTTTCCTGACTCTAAGAAAGCGGTAGATTTTTCGTGGTTTGATGTAAAAGCACGGGATGGTTTGCCAGTATTCCTGATGATTTCCAAGTAATGATTTCTTGTAAATTTCAAACAACGGAACGATGTCCGGTCGCTCATTGAAATGGATTCTGTCTTGGTACTTTGAAACTACTTCGGGCTTGAACGGGCTATAACCGCTGTAATGGAAGAAATGCAAATCGAATTCATTGTTGATTCGCCACGTGCCGTTTTCATTCGAAAAAGAACGCTCATGGAGGTTCCAGTACGCCACGTTATAGCCTAAATCGTAATCAATATGGGCGTCTTCAAAGAAGATAGGGACAAGGTCAATCCAGTGTTGATCCGTGAAAAGACCATCGCACAAATCAATTTTTGCCCCGTATTTGAGTTTTTCCATCCACCATTCCACAAAGCGAATGCTTTCATCCGAACGCCCAACTCCGATAAAGCCTAAATTATAGATTCCGGTTTTTACCAAATCGTTTTCTGATTGCCATTTATCGTCGTCATACGGCGTAGTCAAGTGCGGCGTGAGTACAATATTATGTTGGCGAAGGTTAGCCTTTAATTCAGAAAGGTCGTCGTAAATAATAATGTCTGGGTCGAAGTAAATAACGGCTTCTGCATCGGCATAAGTATCGAAAAAATACTTCATATAGTACGGCTTTACTGCGGTATTTAGCTCCGTAATGTCGTAACGGTCGCACATTTCCGCAAAATCTTCAATACTTATTCGATGTACTTCGAGTAAATCAAACGGCGGCAGAATACTCTCGTCGAGGTCTTTATCATCCAGTTTATCTACTACGCCAATAACAAATTTTATATCGGGATTTAGTCTTTGCAGCGATTCGCCAAGCGTATGTGCCTGGGCGAAATAATTAACTGAACAAAGCGTGTAGGCAATAATCATGGAGTGGTTTTACGGATACTGGAAATTCGCAGTCGCAAAAATAAGGATTATTTTTCGGGGAGGAAGTTTAGGAGTCGATTTCAGGATTAAGTGTTACAATAATATCACCTTTGTGGGATTTTTAAATTTAAGGAGTCATTTTATTCAATAATGCCTCAATTTTCTTAACCGAATTATCGAAGCTATAAATTTCAAGAACTTTCCGTTTTGCAGTTTGTCCAAGAGCTTTGGCTTCGTCGGGGTTTTTTCGCCAATGGAGAAGTTTTTTTGCCATTTGATTTACATCGAGGTAAGGTACTACCGCTCCGGCATCGTCTTCGACAAATTCACCGCAGCCGCCGGTTTTATCGAAACCCAAAATCGGTTTGGTGGCCAAGGCGGCTTCCAGCATTACTAGCGGAAAAGGGTCTTCACGGGAAGGTAGTAAAAATACGTCTGAGCTACCAATAATTTCTACCGCTTGTGAAGTTGGTTCTAGTAAGATAACATCTTCATGCAGTCCCATTTTTTTGAGATCATAAACCGTCTTATCGTACAAGTCTCCGGCGTGTTTCACGCCTATCCAAACAAAACGAATTTTGCTATCAGAGCTGTGTTGATTCACTGCGTTGGCAACTTGAATGAAAATATCAAGACCTTTTCGCCATTCGGCATTTCCGCAACCTGTTACCACAAAATCCACGGCAGAAAGACCCAATTTAGTTCGTGTTTCTGTAATATCGAGTTTATCTAATTTTTCATTAACTGTTTGATTATCAATGAACGAATGAACTGTAGTAACTTGATTAAACGAAACGCTGTGGTTTTCAATCAAATTTTCACCAACGGCGTTAGAACACGCAATAATTTTATCTGAAAGCCTGAAAAGTTGTTTTCTTTGTTCAAGTTCTGAATATAGCTGAATCGAGAACTCAAGTTCGTGAATGTGTGATACGACAGGAATTTGCAAAGCGTTTTTTAATTCAGCTACTACTTTGGCACTCGCAATAGTATTTACATATATTAAAAAAATATTCGCCATACGAAGCTCCGAAAATAACTGCTCATTTGTGCTTTGATCAGCTCCGAAAATTCTGGCGTATTTACTTGGTTTTTCGTACGAATAATGATGTACCGTGGCTACTTCTGCAAAGTCCTTTTCTAAAACTCCGCTCCCCAAAAGTAACAGCGAAAGTTCGTGTCCCTGTTGTTTCAGATAAACCATTAAGTTTAACAAAAAGAGTTGTGCTCCGGCACGGTTCGCGTCGTGGCTGACGAATAAAAAATGCTTCATAAATTATTGATAATTCGCTGCCAGTTTTCAATCTGATTAGTCTTATCGAAGTCTAACGCCCGGCTTTTTAGTTTCTCTTTATCAAACGGTAACGTACCGTTCTGAATTGCTTTCATTTTGTCAATAAGTTTGGTAGTACTCATCCCTTCAACTAAAGCTCCCATGCCATTTTGCATAATTTCTTCAATACCGCCGGCATTAAAACCGACAATCGGTTTTTGCAGAAAAGCGGCTTCAACTAACACCAAACCCAGCGGTTCTTCTCGTGATAAAAGCACGAAACCATCGGCGATATTGAGGTAATCGTAATACTGATCAGATTGCGGTGGAATGTGAATGAAATTTAGATTGTTCTTGGCAACACTTTGTTCGATATAATGCCAGATTCCCGTCGGGCTCTTACGTCCAATCCAAGCGATGTAAGCATTCTCAGGAAGCTTTTCCAATATTTCAGGAATCAAATCGTAGCCTTTTCGTACAGACATCATTCCTGACATTATCCATATAAAAGCATCTCGTGGAATATTCAGTTCTTTCCGCAAATCCGCGGGGTTTCGCGTAACTTTTATCAGTTCCTTATCGATGAATGAATACGAAACTTCTGCCTCGTAACCCATACGGGTTAAATATTTGCGGGAAGCCTCCGAGCAGCAAATTATTTTTGCGGCGTTTTCAAACATCAATTCGGTTTCTTCGGCTCGTAAATCGTTGTAAATCGTGATTGACTCGTGCACATGTAAGACGTACGGAACGCCTAACTCAACCGCCAATGCTGCCACTTCGGGCATGATGATGGTATTGATGTACCAAAAATCAGGTCGGTGCTTTTTCTGAATGCGTTTGAGTTGCGTAATGTCTGGTACGCAACCCGTAATCTTATTGTAAATGCCTTCGTAAACTCCGTACGGAAAGCTGTCTTTTTTATTGGAATGGTACGTAAAGTCTGCTGGGCTATTAGTCCCGACTAATTCGCCTTTCTTTCGGGCGTAAACGATGGTTTCAGTAGGGGTATTTTTTAAATAATTGAGGTAATACCACAGCATCATTTCCGAGCCGGTCCGACCTCCGGTTGGAGTGACAAAAAGAATTTTTTTTGGTGCTGTGCTCAAATTTGTGCTGTGTTAAACCTTATAAAATACCTTCTGATTGAAAAGTATATTTACAAAGTGTTTGCTAAAAGTGCCGATGGTTTGGGCAAATTTACGTTGTGCGGTGAGTTCTTGAAAGGGATTTCGGAATTTCGATAAATTCGTACCGATTTTTAGAAGGTAAAAGAGCGGAATCCAAAGCCAATAATGTAGCATTAGGGCCGCGTAATAAAATACTCCGAATTGCTTCCGAATCCAAACTAAATTGGACAATTGAGCTTGTGGGTCAAAGCGATTGAAATAGGTAATTTCTTTGAGTTGACGTTGCTTTCGTTCGGCACTGCTTCCCCACTCATCGTGAATAAATTTGCAGTCTTGAAGAATTACCGTTTTGCCAAATTTCTTTAATCGGTTTGACCATTCTACATCTTCGCCGTACATAAAAAAAGATTCATCGAAGCCGTCCGTTTTTTTAAAAATATCACGATGTAAAAGTACAAACGCCCCAGGAACAAAATCTATCTCTTCAGGATTATTGTATTTATTCTCGGGAATTAGTTTTTCGATGAAAGCATCCGCTTTCTTATTTGGGAATAACAGCCACGAATAACGAAGAATTGGGGCGTAAAACGGACTCAGTCTTTTGATACTTTTATCAGTATTTAGCTGAACGGCTCCCGCCGCGGCAATATTACCTGCTGATTTATAACGATTTATCGCCTGTTTAATGCTGTCGTCAATTATTAAAGTATCGGAATTTAATAAAAGGAAGTATTCGCCTTTTGCGTTTTGCATTCCCAGATTATTTGCCCGTCCGAACCCGGCGTTGTAACCTGTTTCAAACCATTTTATTTCGGAAAACTTACTTTTCAGGAACGCTTCGTCGTCTGCTTTTGAAGCGTTGTTCACGATAATTATTTCGAAATCAATATTTTCAGTCCATTCATAAATTGATGCTACACACGCCGCGATGAGTTCGGGCGTTTTATAATTTACAATAATGATGGATAGTGTTGGCAAGTTACGGATGGGTTAACTTCTACAGATTTACGTTTATAATTTTTGAAACCTGTTCAACCGTATCTGCTGAAGTATCGTGCGAAAGTGGCAACGATAATACGTTCTGAGCCACTTTTTCTGAGACCGGGCACGACTGAGATTCTTTTAAATAAGGCAGGCGATTCAACGCTGGATAAAAGTACCGTCTTGGATAGATATTTATGGCGTTCAACTCCTCGATAACCTTCATTATAGTTGCTTCGTCATTGAACACAATGGGGTAGTAAGCGTAATTATATTCAAAGTTATCGAACTTCGTGAATGGCTTGAAAAGCTTATCCCAATTTAGGCTTGAGTCGTACAGTTCGCTTGCTTTTTTACGGTGAGCAATAATACTGTCTAAGTGAGGTAAATTACTCAATCCCATTGCAGCGTGGAATTCGGAGTTTTTGCCGTTTATTCCCACTCTGAAATAGTTGTCGTTGATATGTCCGAAGCTTCTTGACTGTATTAGTTTAGTTAGGATCTCGTCGTTATTGCATACTACGCAACCTCCTTCGGTGGTATGAAAAACCTTCGTGGCGTGAAAACTACACGTGGTTATATCTCCGAAATTCAACACAGGTACACCGTTAAGTCTGGTCCCGAAGGCATGTGCTCCGTCGTAAATTACTTTTAGATTGTGCTTTTTCGCTATTTCGTCAATCCGCTCTATATCGCAGGGGCGACCGTACACATGTGTTGCGAGTATCGCCGATGTTTTGGGAGTGATTGCGGCTTCTATTAATTCCGTATTAAGGTTGAAGTCATGGGCGTTTATGTCCGTAAAAATAGGCGTACAATTTTCCCATAAAATAGAAGTTGTAGTGGCACAGTATGAGAATGGGGTGGTGATGATTTCGCCGCTAAGTTCTAACACCTTAATAGCTAATTGTAGAGCTACGGTTCCGTTTCCAACGAATAGAACACGTTCGTTGTCTAACCTTGTCCGTAGTTTCTTTTCTAATTCCAGTAGAAGTGGTCCGTCGTTGGTAAGCCAACCGTTACGCCATATTTGTTCTACGTAAGTTTGGTACTCTTCTATAGGCGGCAAAAAAGCCTTTGTTACGTTTATTCTTTCCAATGGATTTATCAATTAAATTGGCACCAAAAGTACATCAAATCGGGCATTCATCCAATATGATGTTTAACAGTAAAGTTTGTTTAATTGTAAATTTCGCACGTACAAACTAAAACGGTGTTTTTTCGCAGTTCTACCAAATTGAGACAGAAGAAGTACTCTTGTCTCAATTTCGTAGTCCTAAGTTTGCTTTATAAAAGTTCGTCCTCGTTTGCGGGTTTTACCGTTGGTGGTTGGTAGTTAGCTGTCGAGTCTGGTGGTCCGAACGAAATAATCTCCCCGGCTGAAGTAGCACAATCTCCACTTATACGAATGGTTGACGGCACTTTAAACTTTGTTTTTTTATAGTCAATATCTTTGTCAGCGTATACCTTTTGCATGAAGAGTCCCCAGGCTGGCATTGCCATTCTTGCTCCTTGACCAAGGGTAATGCTTCGGAAGTGAATTGCTCGGTCATCGCCACCCGCCCAAACGCCACCAATCAGGCTTTGGGTCATTCCCATGAACCACCCATCTGAGAAGTTGGAAGTAGTTCCGGTTTTTCCTGCCACTTCGTTATCGCTCAGGATTCCGTACCGACCTAATCCAACTGAAGTTCCTCCGGGTTGCGTAGCTCCCCGCATTAAGTGAACCATTTTATAGGCGGTTTCGGTGCTTAGCACTTCTTTTTGATCAGGAATGTATTCCCGTAAAACTTCTCCGTATTTATCTTCAATACGCAGCACAAACATCGGCTCGGTGTATTTTCCGCCGTTTACAAATGTTCCATAACCGCCGAGCATTTCAAAAAGGGAAACTTCGCTAACACCCAGGCAAAGTGTAGGAACTGCCTGAAGGTCACTTTTTATTCCTAATTGGTGAGCATAGTCAACTACCATACCCGGCGTGAAGCGTTTGATGAGTTTGGCACTTACCGTGTTTACTGATTGTCCGAGAGCCTGCCGCAATGTTAAATCCCGGTAGGAGTATTTTCCATCAGAGTTTTTAGGTGTCCATGAGCCCGGTACTCCGTCTTCTGGCCCGAATGTTACAGGAGAATCGTTTACGCGTTCACAAGTTGAGAAACCGTTGTCAATTGCGGTTACATAAACGAAAGGCTTAAACGTAGAGCCAGGCTGACGTTTACTTTGTGCTACGTGGTCGTATTTGAAATATTTATAATTAATTCCGCCTACCCACGCTTTGATGTTGCCGTCCCGTGGGTCCATTGCCATCATTCCAATGTTTAGAAAACGTTTGTAATGGCGAATCGAGTCCATGTGAGACATTAATGTATCACGTTCTCCTTTCCATGTAAATACCCGCATGTCCATCTTGACGTTCATACCCGCCATGATTTTCTCTTTATCGTTGCCGTATTTACGTTTTAACGATTGATAATATCCCGTGCGGCTAGCCATCCGCTCGATGAAGCCGGGGATTTCTACGTAACGACTTGAGTTTTCACTTGCTCTTTGTACCCACGGATTCTGACCTTTCCAGTGTTCGTCAAATTTTTTCTGTTGATCAGTCATGTGTTCGGCTACAGCTTCTTCGGCGTAGCGTTGCATGCGGGAGTCGATAGTGGTATAAATCTTGAAACCTTTGGTGTACAAATCTTCAGGTTCGTAACCCAATTTTTCGATTTCGGCTTTTGCCCAATCTTTCAAAAATTCACGGAAATAAGGAGCAAGCCCGCTGTTGTGGCTGGCGGGGTTGTAATCCAACACGATAGCCTCTTTCTGATATGCTTCAAGTTTGGTAGATTCGATTTTTCCGTATTTAACCATTTGGCTCAGTACGATATTTCTGCGACCCGTAGCATTTTGCGGACGAAGATTCGGATTAAAACGTGAAGGATTTTGAATCATTCCCACGAGTAAGGCAGATTCGTTGACGGTTAGATTAGTTACCGGCTTATTGAAATAAGTTTTTGCTGCTGCCTTAATGCCGTACGCTCCGCTACTAAATTCGATCGTATCGAGGTAAAGCTTCATGATTTCTTGTTTGGTATAAATCCGCTCCAACTTTAAAGCGGTTATCCATTCTTTAGTTTTGATTACCAGCGTGCGTAAACCAGGAACTTCGTAAATGGGACCAATATACTTCTCGTCCTGACGAAGTTGGAATAAATTTTTAGCCAATTGTTGAGAAATAGTACTACCTCCACCTTTACGGTTGAAGGTCAATATTCCGCCAATTACTCGAAGCATACTTCGGGCGTCAATGCCGGCATGCCGGGTAAATCGTACGTCTTCGGTTGAGATGAGTGCATCAATCAAACTTGCCGGAAGGTCGTCAAAGTCAACGGGTGTCCGATTTTGAAAAAAGTATTTTCCTATTACCTTGCCATCAGACGAGATAATTTCAGAAGCAATTTCGCTCTTGGGGTTATCAAGATCTTCGATGTTTGGCATTTGACCAAACATCCAAAAAAGGTTAAAATTTACTGCGACTAAATATATGATGAAAGAGCCGAAGCCAAAGGCTGCGAATTTCCAAATAAAAGATATCAGACGTTGGTATTTGCCTTTACCTAAAGGTATGCCGAATACGTTCATTGAGTTATAGAGGTAGGTTTATAATTCGTAAAAATAACGAGGTTAATTTAGTTAACGGTAAATCGGGGGTGATAATTTTGTTTTTGGGGGAGGGATAGTGCGAAGTGCGTATGGAAACAGGCAACGCCTAACACTTCACTACTCCAATTCTTCAATAGGATCGTTAAAATTATCGTGAACCTTTGCTTTCTCTTTTAAGCCTTCCATTACCCCCGCCCGTGTCTGAATATTACCTTTGTTTTCTAATTTGAGTAGCGAGTTCACGTATTGTAGCAAATCCTTTCTGCTTTGCTCAAATTTGACTAAAACTACTTTTGAGGTAATATCTTTAGTTGCCGCCATGGTTGACACTGGTTTACGTAATTTAACCATTTTCTGACATTTTATTCCTGATTTCTTTTAGAATGCGTTCTCCGCCTGCTTCTAAAATAGTTTTTGCTACGTTGTCTCCAATAACCTCTGCCGAGTCAGAATTACTTACTTTAATTGTCTCCCGAAGTACTTCGGTGCCGTCTAAACTGATGATACCTGCGGTGAACTCAGTGAGTGTTGCCAAGCCAAAAACAGGAATGGAGCAGCCACCGTTCATAGTCCTCAAAAATGCCCGTTCGATGCGTAAACGACGTTCGGTTTCTGTATGATTACAGGCTTTCTTAACTAATTCCTTCTTCTCTTCGGGTAAAATGGTTGCTACTTCTACGGCTATGCTACCTTGTCCCACGGCGGGTGTGAACTTCTCGCTGTCAAATTCGTGAATAACCATATCGTGATAACCCATTCGGTGAACCCCGGCGTAGGCGAGGAGCAAAGCGTCGCAATGATTTTCGTCAAGTTTACGAATCCTTGTTTGGAGGTTTCCCCGCATATCAACTACTTTCAAATGCGGGAAATATGCCCGCAGCATCGCAACTCTTCGGGTGGAGGACGTTCCAATTACGAATGGTTTGCCGCTATGTACATTAAGTTCTTTATTCCGACTAACGAGGACATCGTTGATTTTTTCTCTTTCGGTGAATGCAACTATTTCAAAGTTTTCGCCCAAGTCAGATTGTAAATCTTTGGCACTGTGAACGGCGATGTCAATGCGACCGTCGAGTAATTGTTCTTCGAGTTCTTCGGTGAAAATGCCTTTACTACCAATTTTTGATAACGCCCGATCGAGAATTTTATCGCCTTTAGTTTCAATCGTTACAATTTTGGTAGTTGCTCCGGCAGCTTGTAGTTTTTCTTCAATAAAGTACGCTTGCCAAAGAGCTAACTTGCTTGCTCGGGTACCAATTTTTATGTGGATATTTTGCATGACTTATAGCTTTCGATTCTTTAATTTTTCTGTTATTAGTTAAATAGGTCACTCAAACACCGGCACCGCTCTTACTGGAGAACCAGTTTCTCCCCTAATTTTGAGCGGTAATCTGATAAAGTGAAATCGCCCCCGACCAATTAGTAGGTGTAAGCTTATGAGGTTTTCGTAATGCGTAAAATTTATTTCTCCGCAAATTCGATGTACATCTCTGTTTGATACGCCCGGCGACATCGTTTCAACTCCAAATGCCGCAATCCCTTTCTCGCCCAACCAAGTTGCCGTTGCTGCTGAAACACCCGGACCTTTTTCCCAATTGTCAGTTTGAAATGCTTTGCGATAGTGGTCGGTGTAAAGTAAAATGGTATCTCCCGCTTTTATTTCTAAACCGGACTCATCGCAAGCTCGTTGCACCTCTTCGGGTTCAATTAACTCCTGGAAGTTTTATGAGCGAAATCGAGGCAAACTCCTTCGGTATAAGATGTCAATAAGGGCGTCTTATCAATTGATTTCCCAACAAATTTACGCCCCATGTGATTAATAGAATCTACGTGCGTACCTGTATGTTCCCCTAATTCGAGTTGGTGAACGGCGGGAGTTCGGGTTGGTAGATGTTCGGTGCCTTCCCATTCTTCGTGAGATTTATGAATGGTTACTTTCACTTGGGGTAAATCTTTGAAAACGGGCACTCTCTCAAAAATATCCTGACTTAAATCAATAATTTCTGTCATGCGTCATTCCTGATTTTACAATAGACTGTAACCCGCCAAACTAACACCAATACCTACCAAAAGGCCCGCTACTACTTGTGCCAGCGAGTGAGCATTGAGTTTAAGTCGGGCAGTCATGACCGTACCCGCAATGATTAATGAAATGAGCGATGCGTAGTATAAATTGGGTTCGTCGTATTTAAAATGAGTGATAAAAAATGCTCCGGCACTACCGCCAATTGCCGCTGCGTGGGCACTTATTTGCCACCATAAACTAACAATAGCCACAATGATAATCACCACAGCTGAAAAGAAAACGAGAATAGCGGTTGGTGCGTAATGAGAAGAGCGAGTGTACAGGAAATAGCTGAGAAAGAGGTAAAAAATGATGGTAGCCAAATACGGTAATCTCCGTTCCCGTAGATTTTTAAGTGTCAGCGTTTGCACCCATTTGCGTGAATACATGAAGTAAATGAGCAAAATGGGCATTAAGAAAGTATAAACGTTCACAAAACCCAGAAAACCCAGCCGTGCCATCACTGAGATGCCCGCCATATCAACAATGTGCGGAGCAAAAAAGTAGAAGACAGCCAACAGGAAAGTTGGCATTAACAAGGGATTGAAAATAATGGAGAGGGCTTTCGCTAATGTTCTATTCACTCTTCTTTTTGTTATACTGCTTATTTAATTGCTCTGTTCAGAGATTTTGCCCAGGTTTCATACGCTGCTGAATAAGCGTCAAAGGTGCCTTTCTGTGGCTCAATAGTCTGTAAAAGAGTCAGTCCGTTCATCGCTTCTTCAATGCTATCGTATTGACCGGCTCCAAAACCACCCGCTAAAGCAGCCCCTTTTGCTCCGTCGGTGTCGTAGAGTTCAACGGGCGTTTGAGTTGCGTTTACCAGTGCTTCTGAGAAAATGTCACTCAAAAACATATTCGCTTTTCCTGCTCGAATAACTTTCGGCGTCACGCCATTATCTAGCATCATATCAAATCCGTATTTCAGCGAAAAGGCGATACCTTCCTGAGCCGCCCGAACAATGTGAGTACTTGTGTGAACGTTGAAGTTAAGGTTTTCGATTGCCGCTCCAATTTGTTTGTTTTGCAGGATTCTCTCCGCTCCGTTTCCGAATGGTAAAACCGAAAGTCCGTCGCTGCCAATTGGTATTTTAGCCGCTGCCTCGTTCATTTCTTGGTAGTCCAGACCGTTCGTAATATTTTCTTTTACCCAACGGTTCAAAATACCAGTGCCGTTGATGCACAACAAAATTCCGATTCGGTTTTGTTCGTTCATCTGATGATTCACGTGAGCAAAAGAATTTATGCGGGATTTTTCGTCGTAACTCACTTTATCACTTACGGCGTACACAACGCCGGATGTTCCCGCCGTTGCGGCTATTTCACCGGGATTCAACACATTTAGAGATAATGCGTTATTGGGCTGGTCGCCGGCTTTGTACGCAACCGGAATTCCTGCCTTTAAGCCTAAATCGTTTGCTACGGCGTCGGTAACTTCGCCGTGATTAGAAAAAACGGGCTGGATTTCAGGAATCAACCTTCGGGAGAATCCGTAATAATCAAAAATATCTTCGGATAACGCATTGGTTCTGAAATCCCAGAAAATACCCTCTGACAACGCCGAATTCGTGGTCGTAACCTTATCACTAAACTTCATTCCGATAAAATCACCAGGCAACATTATTTTATGGCATTGATCGTAAACTTCCCGTTCGTTTTCTTTTACCCAAGCTAATTTAGAAGCGGTGAAGTTTCCGGGTGAATTTAGTAAACAACTTAGGCATGCATCTTCGCCGATTTCTTGAAAAGCCTTTTCGCCAATTTCAACGGCACGACTATCGCACCAAATAATAGAAGGACGAAGTACTTTCTTCGCTTCGTCAATCATGACCAAGCCGTGCATTTGATAAGAAATGCCGATTGAAACGATGTCTTTTGGGTTAAAATTTCCCGAAGCATTAGCACGTTTGATGGCTTGCCTGGTATGTTCCCACCAAGTTTCGGGGTCTTGTTCCGCCCAATTAGGTTGCGGACTCGAAATCGTGTTTTCGGTATCGGGATACTGAGCAGAAGCCACCACTTGCTTGGTTTCACTATCCACCACAGAGGCTTTGATTGAAGAAGTTCCAACGTCTATTCCGAGTAAGAGCATAAGTCGAGTTTTAGGTTTTGTTCAAAGATACGGGGTATTGGTGATAAATATAAATTGAGTTTCATTTGAAAAGTAAATGTTCTAAAAGTGCTGCAAACTAAGTAGTGAAATATGAACACGTTTTTTGCGTTGACGAAGCATCATAAAAGGGGGTAATTCTTACTGACAAGTAAATCTCAAGTGGCTCGTGGTAAATTTATGAATGATACTACATCGGGTAATGAAAAGTTTTAGTCAATGCCTCGTTACTATTTCAACTTTAGTGTCTTTATTTTGTCTTCAATTCAATCGTTCGGTCTGAGTTTCTCAATCATAAACCCTTTATTTAGCTTACTAATATGCCTATACTCGTTCTTCTACTGCATTTATTATTCGTATCGCCGCCAACTGCTCCAAAAGCATCGCAGACTATTGGGCAGTGGGTTTCTAAAGACAAAGATTTGAAGATTGAAGTCTTTGAGCGAGACGGAATTTTTTACGGAAAAATGATTTGGTTTTCGGTTGAAGCAAAAAACAAAACGATGGAAGATTTTAAGGATGTGAATAATCCGAATAAGTCGTTAAAAAACCGACAGTGGAAAGATATGGTTGTGCTTCAGGGACTTAAGTATAATTCGGAAGGCTGTTGGTCTGATGGTAAAATATACGATCCAAATTTGGGGTGAACATATAGCTCTCTGGTAAAAGTAACTGGCTCTGAAAGTATTATTGTGCGAGGCTATCTTGGTTTTGAAATCTTAGGTAAATCGCTGGAGTTTACTAAAGTTAAGTAACATACTCTACTGTTGATAACGGTTCGAAAGCATATCAAAATCAACAAAAAACGATTTGCTTTTAAGCCGTTTTTGGGTTTTGTCAAATTTGAATAGCAAACAAAAAACTCTGGCGTCTTTCGTCTTTTATCCTTTCTCTGAATCAAATTTCGTAATTTTGCGGTTCAATTTTCAAAAAGATATTTCATGCAGACCGAAGAAACGCTTATTGCCGCCATAAACGAAGCTCTTAAATCACTTTACGACACCACCGACGATGTTACGCTTCAACCTACCCGAAAAGAATTTGCGGGAAGTTTTACTTACGTAGTGTTTCCGTTGGTGAAATCGTTGCGTAAAAATCCGGTTGAAATCGGCGAAGCAATCGGAGCGTATTTGGTTGAAAACGTAGCTGCTGTTGCGGGATTTAACGTTATAAAAGGGTTCGTGAATATTGAATTAAACGACAGTGTTTGGGTAGATACCTTTAACGCTTTCCTCGAAAACAAAACCGAAACGGTTGCTGAAAAGAAGCAATCGGTGATGGTAGAATTTTCTTCACCAAACACAAATAAGCCGCTTCATTTAGGACATTTACGCAATATATTTTTGGGAGATGCTGTCGCCCGAATTTTGAAAGCTAACGGTAACCAAGCGGTGAAAACCTGCTTAGTGAACGACCGTGGCGTGCATATTTGCAAATCAATGATTGCTTACCAACGCTTCGGAAACGGTGAAACGCCGGAAAGTAGCGGTATGAAAGGCGACCACTTGGCGGGCAAATATTACGTAGCATTCGATAAAGCTTATAAAGCAGAAATTGCGGAATTGATGGCGGGAGGAATGACCGAAGAGCTTGCCAAAAAGGAAGCTCTCTTAATGCTTGCTACGCAGGAAATGCTCGTAAAATGGGAAGAAAGCAATCCCGAAGTAATGGAACTTTGGAAGAAAATGAATACTTGGGTTTTCGCTGGATTTAACGAAACGTATAATAAAATCGGGGTTGAGTTTGATAAAATTTATTACGAATCTGATACGTATCTTTTAGGTAAAGGTTTGATTGAAGACGGACTTGAAAAAGGTGTTTTCTACAAAAAAGAAGATAATAGTGTCTGGATTGATTTGACCGAAGAAGGACTTGACCACAAACTTGTTTTGCGGGGCGACGGTACATCAGTTTATATAACGCAGGATTTAGGAACAACGGATAAGAAATTTGAAGACTTTAAAAATGACAAATCCGTTTGGGTGGTCGGAAACGAGCAGGATTATCACTTCAAGGTACTGTTCAATATTATGAAAAAACTGGGTCGCAGCTACGCCGATGGCTGTTATCACCTAAGTTACGGAATGGTAGATTTACCTTCGGGTAAAATGAAATCTCGGGAAGGAACGGTAGTGGACGCCGACGATTTGGTTGCAACCATGATTTCGACCGCCGAAGAAACTACCCGCGAGCGGGGTAAAATTGACGACTTCTCCGAAGAAGAAGCCAATGACCTATTTGAAATGCTCGGCTTGGGAGCGTTGAAGTACTTCCTTCTAAAGGTAGAACCAAAAAAGCGGATGCTCTTCGATCCGAAAGAATCTATTGATTTTCAGGGAAATACCGGGCCGTTTATTCAATATACTCACGCCCGAATTCGTTCAATTCTCCGTAAAGCCGTTGAGCAGAATTTAAATATTCCCGAAAAAGTAACAGTTGACGCTTTTGCTCCGATTGAAGTAGAATTGGTGACGTTATTAATTAATTATCAGGATACATTAAGTAGGGCCGCCGAAGAATACGCCCCTTCATTAATGGCAAACTATTGTTACGACTTGGCGAAAACATTTAACTCATTTTACGGTGAATTAACCGTGATGAATGAAGAAGACGAATCTGTTAAATTAATGCGTCTCGCCCTTATCAAAGCGGTAGCCGATACGCTTAAAAAGGGGATGAAACTACTAGGGATTGAAGTGCCGGAGCGAATGTAAAGCTTTAATTGAGCCAATAAGGTGCGTTTATTGACCATTTCTGACAACTTAACGTCTTTCGTTGGTGTTATCTTTTTGAAACTTGTACATTTGTGGGCAGTCGTAGTTTGAAGCCCGATTACTAAGTCGTTAATGCCCATTTCCATCAAAGATATTCAGGCACCCGTTGCCGAAGAGATGAAACTGTTTGAGCAAAAGTTCCGTCAGTCAATGAAGACAGACGTAATGTTGCTTGATCAAATTATGAAGTATATCGTGCACCGTAAGGGGAAGCAAATTCGCCCGATGTTCGTATTTCTAATTGCCGGTTCTTTAGGGAAAATCGAAGATAAAACGCATCGCGGAGCTACTTTGATAGAACTCATTCACACGGCATCTTTAGTTCATGATGACGTGGTAGACGACTCAAACTACCGTCGTGGTTTCTTCTCTATAAATGCATTGTGGAAAAACAAAATCGCTGTTTTAGTCGGTGATTTTCTGTTGACCAAAAGCCTTGATTTAGGATTGAAGCATAAAGATTACCAGTTGATGGAAATCGTGAATAATGCCGTCAAAGAAATGAGCGAAGGTGAACTACTCCAAATCGAGAAAGCCCGTAAACTTGACATCACCGAAGATATCTACTTTGAAGTTATCCGTCAGAAAACTGCTTCGTTGATAGCTTCTTGTTGTGCTGTGGGTGCTGCTTCAGTGAAAGTAAGCGACGAAATTGTGGAAAAAGCCCGCTTATTGGGTGAGAAAATCGGGATGGCGTTCCAGATAAAAGATGACCTTTTTGATTACGGCGACGAGCAGATTGGTAAACCTACGGGTATTGATATCAAAGAAAAAAAGATGACTTTGCCGCTTATTTACGCCTTGAATAAATCTTCGTGGTTTGAAAAAAGGCGTATCATCAACCTAATTAAAAATGAATCTCATAAACCGGCAAAGGTAAAGGAAGTGATTGCTTTCGTGAAAAAGTCGGGCGGGATTGAGTATACCAACAAGGTAATGCTGAGTTACGTAGCCGAAGCGAAAAAAATCCTTTATAATTTCCCCGAAAACACGTACCGGACATCACTCGAAAACTTGATTCAATTCACGATTGACCGAACCAAATAATGAAATACGTTTTACTCACACTCTTTACTTTTAGCATTTTATTCACAGTGAACGCTCAGATTAAAATTCCGCTGATGAGTCCTTCGGCAACGATTTCGCAGAATTTGGGGTTGACTAATGTGTCTATAAATTACAGCCGCCCCGCCATGAAAGGTCGGGCTATCTTCGGAAACTTCGTTCCCTACGGAAAAATCTGGCGTACGGGTGCGAACAAGATTACGTTGTTTGATGTGATGCTCCCATAGAAATAAACGGTGCGGAATTAAAAGCGGGTTCTTACGGTATTTATACCATTCCGGGAAAAGAGTCGTGGAAAATAATTATCAATCGTGATGCTGACCAATGGGGTGCCTACGAATGCGATAAGTTGAAAGACGTAATCAGTTTTGACGTCTAACCGCTTGAACTCGATTATTTGCAGGAATACCTGACAATTGAGTTCACGAAGTTTACCCCAACAAAAGCTTACGTGACGATTTCGTGGGAAAAGACGGGCATTAAATTCCCGATTGAACACGATGTGAAAAGTCAAATTTTGAAGGATATTTCTGAATAAACCTCCGTGAGCAATCCTACTACCGAAACCCTTTTTACTTCTGCTGATTTTTACTTCCAAAATGATTGTGATTTACCACAGGCTCTGACCTGGGCACAGCAAGTGGTAGAAAAAGGTAAGGAATACTGGACGTATCAATTAGTTGCCCGAATCGCGGCGAAAATGAATAACTGTGCGGTGGCTTTACCAAATGCCGAGAAATCAATGGTACTTGCAAAAGAAGCGGGGTATGGCGTATATCAAATTAAACGGATATACGTACGCTTTTTGTGGGAAGTAAAGTCTTCATCTTACCCTTTTGTGCTGTCCGTTTTACGAATCATTTTCCAGCTCCCTGAATTTTTAACTTCTGTAAAATTTTCGGGCGAAGTATCTTCTGGTAAATTTCGATACCTTTTATATATTTCTTTGTGAACGAAGAATGTAATTGGTTCTGTCTTTTCAATCCGTTCAAATCCCAACTTTTCAAAGGTTTTTCCGTCTGACCAATCAGCATCAATGTAGGTCATGATGTCGTCAGGGTGTTGTTCTTCTTCGAGAAACTTTAACAATTTATTAAATCCACCAATGATTGTGAATTTTGAGTGATTTGTAAACCGAATCAGTTCGATTGAACGTGATTGCTCGTCATTTCTGTAATAAGTTCTTGGGGCAGAGAATGTCGCAACGGCGACGAGTACTTCTTCGCTTTTCTCATCAATCAGTAACTTGTTTTCCACTAAGCGATAGTACTTTTTCGAAAAAAAAAGCCCGTACTTAAATTTCGCTTTCGGGCTTCCTTGCAGATGATGTTCAGTTAAAAAAGCATCTGCTGTGGGTTTATCAATTCGACGAACTTGTGTCACTCTTCCTGGTAACCGAACGCTCTTTCCTATCGCTGATAACAACCGAGACTTTATAATTGCATTCGAAGTTTTCCAAACATCCTCCCATAAATGAATTGTTCGATGATTCTCTAAATTTTTAAATTCTAAATTGTCGTAATTGTTTGATAAGTAGCGAGTTATAATTACTAGTTTCTGTTCTTTAATAAGTAAGCAATCATAATCCGTAACAAAACAATCCGTCGGATTTACTTCGATGGATTGTTCTTGTGAATGTAGAAATAGTATTATTTCGTTTACGAATGGTTCCACGTTTACTTCCCGTACAGCTCGTTATAAGCTTTCTCGTATTTATCTCCCGAAATCCACGTTGGCTGATTTCTATCATTCGCAATAAGACGAGCGGCGTACGTGTATGATTGGCAATACTTCAACAGGTATTCAGGGTCGATATTCTCAGGATTATCCGTTACCTGATGGTAGTATTTGTAGATTTCTTCGCTGAAAGATGTCATTCCCGGAGCGTAATTCGGTGATGGAATTCCCATTTTAGCTAAACTTACGTTATCTGAGCGGTCAAATAGGTTCTGTTCGGGAGCGGGGTCATCCGTAGCGGTTAAGCCAAGCGTTTCGGCGGCTTTTATAATGTTATCTTTGGCAGATGTTCGTCCTAACCCAATAACCGAAACCTGTTCTTTTGTGTCGTAACCGGCTCCGTCGCAGTTGAGGTTGAAAACGCACTTATTCAAAGGCACGAGTGGATGTTCCGAATAATATTTACTTCCTAGTAAGCCAATTTCTTCTCCGGTGTAAGTAATTAGTAAGATAGAACGTTTAGCAGGCTTGTGACTAAATGCTTCGGCGGCGGTAAGTACGGCGGTTGTTCCGAAGGCATTGTCGCGTGCTCCGTTAAAAATACTATCTTCTGGCGTAACGCGACCGCTTTGACTTCCGTGACCAATGTGGTCAAAATGAGCCGTTAGTACAATATATTCATTTTTGAGATTCGGATCCGTTCCTTCGATAACGCCGACAACATTTTGTGACACGACCTTCTCGGACTGCTTTTCGCCCACATTCAAATTAAGCTCGGTAATCTTATTTTTTGCCAACGCCTTTCCCGGTTCGAAATTTACCCAAAGGTGTAATATATCGCTGTTTTTTACTTCCGTTTCTTTTAAACGCAAACTTGGTTTTCCAAAGAAGTTAACCACTGTTTTCCACGGAATCTGAAGGTTGTAAATTTCGATAAAAGCTGCGGCTCCCCGTTCAGCGGCAAACTTGCGTTTAGCAGCCATTGCCGAAAATACTTCTTGTGGAGTCTTGGAGTCAGGAGTGCCAACCTGAGCAATTACTACTTTGTCTTGTACGTCAATGTCTTTATAGTCGTCGTAGTTTTTTTCTTCGTCTACCCAGCCGTAACCAACGTGTATAACGGCGTTATTTGCAAGTCCGACCCCTCCACCAGACATGACCACAAAATCTTCTCCCACATTTAAGGTATCAGCGTCAGTAGAGATTGTTCCTAAAGATGAAGGGGCGGTTCGTTCAAAAGGGACTTCCTGAAAATAGCTATCGTCGTTTACTGGCTTTACGCCAAATTTACGGAATTGCTCCGCTATGTACCTGGCTGCAATCAGGTTCCCTTGTTCACCCGTTTTACGACCTAAAAGAGCATCAGACGCTAAAAACTGCAAATGAGCATTCGCTTGCGAGACTGTGAACTTCGATTCAGGTACTTTTCTGTATTTCTGAGCGTTATTAATAGTGGCTATAAAAGCAAACAAACATAGTAATACGAACTTTTTCATTTACAGGAATAGTTTTTTAGTTATTACATCATAATATGGTTATTCAAAAGTACGTTAAAATCAACGACAATGTCAATTTAATCATAGGTTAGAATGACCTTCATGGTCGGAATCTATTCTTTATCTTTATTCGTAAGTTGCTTAAGAATAGACCAAGTTACTTAATTTTACACTCCAAAAATTTATATGAAATCCACAAGAAAATTTATAGTTCGTCAGTTATGGCTTTTACTTCTTCCTGTGGTGGCATTTGCCCAATCTCCGGCTCAGTATATGTTAGCAGACGCAAACGACTATTTCAAGATAGGACGTTACTGGGATGCTTTTTTTGAGTATCGGAATGTAGCAAAAACGAGCGAATTTGCCGATAACTATGAAGTTACGTCTCAAATAAAAAATAGTTCGAGAGCCTTATATCTTAAGAGAAAATTTGAGAACTATCGGGCGTTCCGTCAATATGATTTGGCAAAAGCAAATTTGAAAGAATTAGTTATTATAAATCCGGAAGACCCGAATCGGGGAGAAATTCCGCGATTGACTTTAAAGCAAGCCGAAGATTTGATGCGTGTCGCTCACCGACAACGAACCGATCTCCAAACGGCAGCGATGATACAAAAATCAATTAAACTGTATCATTTGGCAATGGCAGAAGGCCTGAAAGATGAAAGCGTGAAAACCGCCATCAGAATGGCGGAGATGTCACTCAAGCAGACGGGCGTAGAACCGGTTCAAGAGCCTTCTACCACTTACGGAATTGCTGAAACGCAAAAGATTGAGCGGGAACGGGAGGTTAAAATTATTAAAGAACAGTAGGTCGGATAGCCACTTATATGCTGTTCCAGATTTCCCAAGACCTCTCTGCTTGCAAAACCAACATTCGGTAACCGTTTAATACGGTTGCCTTTTTTTGTGCCCCATGTTTCATAAAAAGCGTTTCAGCGGGATTGTAAACCAAATCATAAAGAATATGATCTGCTGTTAAGTTCTCATAAGGAAGGTCAGGGCAAGCATCCGTTTTTGGGAAAGTGCCTAAAGGAGTTGTATTAATAATGAGTTTGTGAGAATTAACTAATTCGGCGGCTTCCTGATAATTAATAGATTTGCCGGAAGGCGAACGGGAAACTGTTAAATACGCAATTCCTATATCTTCCAAAGCTACTTTTACTGCTTTGGCTGCCCCGCCGTTTCCAAGAATCAACGCCTTCTTGGGTTTCTTTCCTGATGATTTCATCACTTCTTTAAGCGAACGCTTAAACCCGTAATGATCGGAATTGTATCCTGTTAGTTTGCCATCCGAAATTTTTATGACGTTTACC
Source organism: Spirosomataceae bacterium (assembly GCA_047630355.1). Lineage (GTDB taxonomy): Bacteria > Bacteroidota > Bacteroidia > Cytophagales > Spirosomataceae > JANQUM01. The sequence continues at coordinate 22,844 of JBLHXN010000044.1, forward strand.
GCTCCAATACGCTGAGCGGCAGGATCAATTTCGTGTAAAAATTGCTGAACACTCTGTTTGTGTGGAATCGTGACGTTTAAACCCTTTAAATCGGGATACTTAGCGATTAAATCAGGAAGTAGACTGTAATCTTCTATTTCGAAAAGTTCGTAACAATTCGAGGCAGAGATACACAGTTGGTCGAATTTCTCGGTGAAATACTTTTTAGAAAAAGAGTGAGTCAACGGAAAACCTATAAGCCCGTATCGATTCATAATTATGCGGCAGTTTTGGGAAAGAATTTAGCTTTTACAATTCCAATAATCATGGGAGCGATAGATATAGCTACAATCCCCAAAACTACTTTTTCGAAGTTGACTTTCACCCATTCGTTTGTTCCCAAAAAGTAACCAAGTAACGTAATGGATGTAACCCATAAAGTAGCACCAACTACGCAATAGAGGATATATTTCGGGTATTTCATGCTACCCGCACCCGCCACGAAAGGAGCAATTGTGCGAATAATCGGCATGAAACGAGCCAGAATTACGGCTTTCCCGCCGTGCTTCAAGTAGAATTCTTCTGTTTGTGTGATGTATTCACGCTTCAGAAACAGAATTTTATCTTTTGATTTGATAAACGCACTGAATTTACTTCCGATAAAGTAATTGACATTATCTCCCAGTAAAGCTGCTATAATCATCAACGGTATCGTGATGGTAATCGCAAGTTTGCCGGTTGTGGCAGCTAAAAGCCCAACAGCAAATAGCAAAGAATCGCCGGGTAAAAGGGGCATTATAATGAAACCCGTTTCCACAAAAATTATGGTAAACAGGATGACGTAAGTAAGGGTATCGTAGTCATTTAGGAAACCTTCAAGTACCGTAAGCGGATCTTTCAGGAAATCGAGGAGGAAGTGAATTATTTCCATTTTGTGTTTTCAGTAAATCGGTTTGTCAAAGAGTAAAGTGGTCAGCAAGTTGTTTCCGGATTAACGGAGGTATTCCGACATAGAACTAAGGTAATTGTTTACTGCAAATAGTTAATTGAAATTAACCACGATTATTGTGACGGATACGATCGTCTTCGTAGTATTTCCCAAGCTTAAACTTTTTCTTTTCCTCTTCGGGTAAAAACGTATCAAATGTATCACCACGCAATCCTAAGCGAATTGTTTCGAGTGGAATAACTTCGTTTGGAGCAATATTTCCGAGGTTTACGTCTGAACCTACTAATTTCACAAAATATACCTGTTGTGATTTTTGGGGAGCTTCCCAAATGATATTATCGGCATCAATTGCGTGAATAATTTCGTCAACGAGTCCTTGTCGTACTTCGCCGCTACTGCGATACAAACCAATATTTCCGCCTTCACGAGCTTCTCCGATTACTTTCCAGGCACCGGCTTCTAATTCGGCAGACATAAGTTCGATCCACTTATAGGGAGCAAAAATCTTTTCGGCATCTTTCGAACCTACTTCTGAAAGTACTTTTCCGCCCCGGGCGGCTAGACGTCTGATGTATTCGCACTTTATGTCGTGTGGTAACGTAATAGAGCCATCAGAAACTTCGCACATTTCGAGGTTGAATTTATCCATCATTCGCATGTAGTCTTCAAACTGATTCCTAACCACAAAGGCTTCAAACAGCGTACCACCGAAATAAACGGGTATACCGGCATCTTGATAGATTTTGACTTTATCCTCGATATTGGGGGTAACGTAAGACGTTGCCCAACCAAATTTCACGATATCGATATAATCTGCAGATGTAGAAAGTAGATCTTCTATTTCTCGGACGCTCAACCCCTTATCCATTACCATAGCTAAGCCCGCATTGCGGGGTTTTACGGAACGCTCAGGGATCATTGAAAGGTTATAATTCATGCAATCTTATTTATTTGCCATTTTTAAAGCAGCGGCAAAAATAAGGATTATTTTGCAGAGGGGAGTCTTAATGAAATTAAAATCTATTAGAGACAGGTAAAAGGGTTAATTTTATCAATAATAAAATCTACTGAAAAACACCCTGACTCCATGGCACGTCGCTCTGCCATGGAGTCAGGGTATTTTAAATTCAAAATTTTAATTGTGGCTCTGGCAATTGGGGTACAAATGAGCGAGTTATTTCAGAAATATAGCGGCTCATGCTGCCCTATTGCGTAATTGAGACTTTATTCTATAAAGCCTTACTAATACGATGTAATGATTAAGCTCATCTTTCTCTTTGGAACCTACCTTATTTTGTGAAGATTTAGTTATTAACTGTTCTAAGCGTTTTACATTTCCTCGTTAGCTTTAAATGCGGACACTTTTTCAGGTTAGAGTTCTGAAACCTGATCAAATACGTTGTGAATTATCATTTGCTTAACATTAAAGCTTTACGAATGTAAAGCTGAAGTGCACCTTGAACATTGCGTTGATGTCTATTCCTCATGCCCTTACTCGCATCTTCGGATATTTTATCATTTTAGCAATGAAGTACATGAGGTGTTGCTGTTACGGAGAGAATTGCGTTCGGCAGCTCTTGTAATAAGACATGAAGTTGTTCATGTCTGGTTGGAAATCCTTAGAGACTGTTTAAATTTCTTCTTTAAAGTTTACAGTGCCAAATTTATGGCAGTCCATCGTTGTCAAAATTCTCATTACACGCTGTGTAACTCCTCCTTTGCCGCCTTGACCTGATACAAAATTTGACTTCTGTAATTCTCAAATTACATTTTTAAACAGCCTCTTACCGTTTCCGTCTTTATAATCACCGAATAACTTGCAG
>JBLHXN010000045.1:0-24896 GCA_047630355.1 Spirosomataceae bacterium
ACGAAACAATTTGTCTCGCGGCAATCATGCAAGCCATTGTTGCGAAATTACATAAACTACACTCGCAGAACCTTTCGTTCAGGCAATACCGACGTAACCTCATCAATGAAAACAAATGGCGTGCTGCCCGTGATGGCATAAATGCCAAGTTAATTGATTTCGGAAAAGAAACGGAAGTACCATTTAAGGAACTTGTTATAGAGCTTTTAGAGTTTATTGACGACGTATTAGACGAGCTAGGTTCACGCAAAGAAGTTGAATACGTTCATCAGATTCTTGCAAACGGCACCGGTGCAGACCGCCAGTTAAGAGTTTTTAAAGAAACGGGGAGCCTTAATTCTGTGGTTGATTACATGATTGAGGAAACCAAGTTCGGACTCTGAGAAATTCACACAAACTATATTTTATAGAAAAGAGGCTCATAAAATAAACGAAGCCACTGAGAGGAGAAGATATAATGAATAAACATTTGAAAATAGCCATTTTAGATATGTACGACGGGTACCCTAACGAAGGGATGCGTTGCATAAAAATGCTCGTTGACGAGTTTCTATCGAAAGAAAATAGAAAAGGAAACTTTGACGTTTTCAACGTTCGGGGGGCAAATGACCTACCTGATTTAAACGATTACGATATTTATATCTCGACCGGCGGACCCGGAAGTCCGGTATTAGAAGGTCACGAATGGGAGACTCTTTATTGTAAATTTCTGGACAGCTTGTTGGCACATAACTCCTACAATTATCCAAAAAAATACCTGTTTTTCATTTGCCATTCGTTTCAATTAGCGATACAGCATTTCGGTTTCGGAATTATTACAAAACGAAAATCTACCTCTTTGGGCGTGATGCCCGTGCATTTTACCGGCGAAGGAGCAAGCGAAACAGTTTTTAACGGACTTGAAGACCCTTTTTGGGCGGTAGATTCCCGCGATTACCAATTTATCGAGCCAGACGCCGAAGCTATGATTGACTTCGGGGCAAAGATTGTCGCCATCGAAAAAAAACGTCCGCATATTCCACTTGAGCGGGCCGTTATGGCAATTCGTTTTACAGATGAAGTATTCGGAACACAGTTCCACCCAGAAGCGGATGCCGAAGGAATGCGACGCTATTTCTTGCAAGCCGATAAAAAGAAAGCGGTAATTGACGAACACGGAGAAGAAAAGTTTGATGAGATGATTGAGCATTTGGAGGACCCTGACAAAATTATGTTGACGGAGTCAGTCATGATTCCAACATTCCTGAAAAATGCCACCAATGCAATCTTAAATCCCGAAATGGCTTAATTAAATTATGATCTCAAACGCCCGCAAGAAATTCAACGATAGTTTTTCAACCGAAAAATATCAAGAGCTTTTACAACAAGTGGAAAACGATTATCCAAACCAATTGGACTTTCGTGTTGCCGAAACTCCGATTTTCTGTGATCGGGATTTTAAAATAAAGCTATTGACCGCTTGCAATGACATTATTGATGTTATCAAGAAACCGGACTTCAAAGCCAAAACCGAGGCTTCGATTCCAAAAAGCCAATATGTTCCAAACGATGGCGAACATCCTAATTTCTTAGCAATTGACTTTGCAGTTACGAAAGACGAAAACGGAGAAGTTAGTCCGCAGTTAATCGAAGTTCAAGGATTTCCGTCGTTGTTCGGTTATCAATGGTATTTGGGTCAAAAGTACCGTGAAATGTTTGACATTGCCGACGGGTTATCTCCCTTCTTCAATCGTTTAACCGCCGACACCTACGTGGAAGAAATGCGGGAATTTCTACTTGGAGACGAAGACCCCGAAAACGTTATTCTTTTAGAACTTTACCCCGAAAAGCAAAAAACTCGTCTCGACTTTGCCATCACCAAAAAATTGTTTGGCATTGAACCAGTTTGTTTGACAAAAGTTAAGCAGAAGGGTCGGGAAATTTATTACGAGAAAGACGGCAAAAAGATTCCAATCAACCGCATTTACAATCGCGTTATCTTCGACGATTTAGAACGTAATTTTCCAGATCTTCAAACCGAATTTGACTACACGCAGGAAATTGATGCCCAATGGATTACGAATCCAAATTGGTTTTTCCGGGTGAGTAAATTTACCATGCCGCTTTTCAAGAGTAAGTACGTTCCAAGCTGTAGTTACGTTTCGGATTTGAAAGAAATACCAACAGATTTAGAAAACTACGTATTGAAGCCGCTCTATTCCTTTGCGGGAAGTGGCGTAAAAATTAACGTAACCAAAGAAGATATCACGGAAATAAAAGACCCCGAAAACTTCATTCTCCAGCAAAAAGTAAACTACGAGCCAATCATAGAAGACACTGATGGTAAGCTAATTAAAGCCGAAATTAGACTGCTCTACATTTGGCCAGACGGAGAAACTCGCCCAAAGTTAATGACAAACCTCTCCCGGTTGAGCCGCGGAAAAATGATTGGTGTGGACTACAACAAAAACTTCGACTGGGTAGGTGGAAGCTGTGCATTTTTTGAGGAGAAATAATTATTTTAAATAGAGGAGATTGGCAGATTCCTGGCAGTTTTTAAGAATTTCCATTCGCTTTTCAGCTCGTTAAACATTCCAAAATCACGCTTACCGATATCTATCATGTTATCTTGCCAAAAAGAGTTCTTCAACCTTGATCCAACGGCTCATTATTTAAATAATGCCGCCTACGGGCCATTACCGAAACAGTCTGCCGAAGCGGCAAACATCGGGATTCGGAGTAAGATAAACCCGCAATTAATGGTCTCTTCTGACCATTTTACTTTTGCGGAACGTATCAGAGAGCTGAGCAAAACACTTCTTAATGCCGAGGATCCACACCGTATCGCTATCATTCCGTCAGTTTCATACGGAATGGCTACGGTGGCGGCAAACTTACACCGCTTGCCGAATATCCGGCAAAAGACGCACCTGCTTTCGCTGGAAAACGAATTCCCGAACGACACCTATGCTTTCGAACGAGTCTGTAAAGAGTTAAACCTCACCAATCGCTACGTCGAAAAGCCTGTCTCAGCGAATACGGGTGAGGACTGGAACAAAGAGTTATTAACGGCAATCTCTGAGGAAACCGCAGCAATTGTCATTCCGCACGTTCATTGGATTTACGGCACAATTTTCGATTTGGAAGAAATTGGGCGGAAGTGCCGGGAATGCGGGGCATTACTGATAATTGACGGCACTCAGTCTGTCGGGGCATTACCTCTTGACATTGAACTTATTCAACCCGATGCTCTCATTTTAGGAGCATATAAATGGCTCTTAGGGCCATATTCGTTAGGTTTAGGGTATTTTGGCTCTTTTTTTGATGACGGTATTCCACTCGAAGAGACGTGGATGAACCGAACTAACAGCGAGGATTTTTCTGGACTGACAAATTTGACAAGCAGCTATCGCCCGATGGCTCAACGCTACAATATGGGAGAATTTTCCCAGTTCATCCAGCTACCAATGTTGGAAGAAAGCCTAAAGTTACTGCTTCAATGGGGCGTAGAAAACATTCAGGAATACGCCAGAGAACTAACCCGTCAACCCATTATTGAATTACGTGAATTGGGTTGTAAAATTGAACAAGACACCTACCGTGCCGGACACTTATTCGGTTTGGAGTTACCCGAAGAAACAGATAATCAACTTTTGCACGATTTATTGATTCAGCAAAAAATATTCGTATCAAAGCGGGGCGACGGACTTCGGGTTTCCGTAAATATTTTTAACGATGCTTCGGACCTTCAAGCCTTAATTGAAGTAATAAAACAAGCCACGGGATTTACTAAGTAAGGTTTTGCCAGAATTTCCAATTAGCCTCAGCTCATCCTCTTTGAAAGTGTCCTAACGTTCGCATTAAAAGGTAGCGGCACAATCCAACTCATAGTAGTATTGCCACAACTTGCTCGGTTAAGTCAACTCATGATTAAGCATCTCGGTAAGGCTATATAAAATCGGATTCGTTAGCTTTGCAGAAAGAAAATTGAGTCAAAGAAGCCAAATACTAAATGAACCTCCGCCAATTATTTCTAAACAATGTTGCCCAAACATCAGACTATCCGCTTTCACTGGAAATTGAGAAAGCCGAAGGCATTTATTTGATTGATACAAACCAGAAAAAATACATAGATTTCATTTCGGGAATCGCCGTTTCTAATGTCGGGCATCGCCACCCGAAGGTCGTGGAAGCGATTAAAAAGCAAGTCGATAGTTATTTGCATTTAATGGTTTACGGTGAATACATCCAGTCACCGCAAGTGAAATTAGCAAATGCCATTTCAGAAACGCTTGCCGATTATTCTACTAAAGACGGACTGAAGCTCGATAACGTTTACTTTACCAACAGCGGTACCGAAGCTGTGGAAGGTGCGATGAAACTCGCAAAACGCTTCACCAGACGAACCGAAATCGTTGCCTGCGAAAAAGCCTACCATGGCTCAACACACGGAGCATTATCTTTGGGCGAAGAAGGATTTAAACGCAACTACCGCCCGCTCTTGCCCGAAATACGGAAGATAAAACGAAACTGCGTTGGTTCGTTGAGTCAAATTTCTACACGCACCGCCGCCGTTTTTTTTGAGCCAATTGGCGGAGAAATTGGTTCGTTACCCACAGAACAGCAGTTCATTCAGGCATTACGAAACCGCTGCAAAGAAACGGGAACCTTATTGATATTTGACGAAGTACAATCAGGTTTTGGTAGAACGGGACGCTTTTGGTCGTTTGAACATTACGGAATTGTGCCCGACATGGTTTTATGTGCCAAAGGAATGGGCGGCGGAATGCCAATCGGAGCGTTTATTGCACCGTCAGAAATTATGGCAGTATTTAAAGAAAACCCGATTCTTGGACATATCACCACTTTTGGCGGACACCCGGTGAGTAGTGCCGCCTCATTAGCAACGCTACAAGTAATTCACGAAGAAAAACTTTTAGAGCAAGTAGCCGCCAAAGAACAGCTAATCAGGGATTTACTGATTCACCCAAAAATAAAACGGATTAACGGAAAAGGCTTCATGCTCGCCGCCGAAATGGAAAGTTTTGAAGTTTTAAAACCCGTAATTGACCGAGCTATTCAACTTGGCGTAATTACGGATTGGTATTTGTACTGCGATAATTCTATGCGAATTGCCCCGCCCCTCACCATCACCGAAGCAGAAATCCGAACGGCTTGTAGATTGATTTTGGAGGCGTTGGATTGTTAGAATATCAACCAAAAGTTCTTTAATTTGCTAACGCCATTGCGAAGTGTTAGGCGAGTTATATATCCACGAAGAACATATTCGAAATCGCATGTAAGGTGCGTTTTGGCACTCATCCTTCGGTGCGACCGTCTTGGACAGGTAATTGTGACATAGAAACGACACGACTAAGTTTATACTCAGAGCCGCAATTTATGAAGCTCACTGAACAACAACTGACGAAAGCCATATATTCTATGTGGGGTTTTCAGCAAGCATTATCCGCATTAACTTTTCTTTTGGAAGAATGTGACTTTGAATCTAAATACGATAAGATTAAACTGAGAAGATTTCGCTGCTATGAATCAACTGTGATAATAGCCATGTCAAGACCGATAGAAACAACTAAAGGTGATGTTACAATTGGTTTTAGGGCTCTTGGAATCAAGCATTCGCAGGATGAAAAAGCACTTTTAGCTCGAATATCAAAGCTGCGAAACAAAGTAATAGCTCATTCAATTTCAGAAGAAATGCATTTTCGAATAGACACGTTTGATGTTGATGGAATTAACATGCCAACGGTTCAATTCAATGAATCCCTGTTATTATCCGAAGAAGAATTAAATGAAACTGAACTACTACTAAAAAAAATGATTAGAGGCATATCTCATTTCATTTTTAAAACAGCTCAAAGCACACCAGAACTTTTAAGGAAGTACCAAGAACCTAAGTTAGTATAACTTAGACACCGTAAAATTACTTAAACCTCTTTGTAATATACGATTGCTGCAAGTTGTTGCCACGAGTTATATTTACTCTGGTGCGGTGTCTTTCGACCCGACCCATGGTTGTGTCACTCATTCCCATCCTTACTTTGCGATGGCTCCAGCCGTCGTATGGGTGTTGTGTTTGGCGAGTTTTACTCGCTTAATAAGGGTTTTATAAATAACAACTTGTTCTGCGTTGCGAGTAAAACTCGCTAAAACACCTCTACGATGGTGTAACCATCGTAGAGCCAAACAAACGTGATAAATCACAGCGTATTACCTCTCTAATCAACTGTTAACTTTAACGCATAATTTCAAATATTAACTGACATGGAGACAAAGAATTTTGCCGAAATGACCGACGAAGAACTGTTGGTAGAAAAGAAGAAATTAAAAAATTCTAAGATTACTCATGCAATACTAATCGGTTTTCTTGCCGGGATACTGATTGTCGGAATTACGGCTTGGATCTTCTCTCCGAACAAACGAGTCGGCTTTCTTATTCCGATGTCAATTCCTGCGATTTTTATTTACAGAATGATAAAAAATTCCAAAAACAACAGAGAGTTGGAAGATACCTTAAAGGACCGTGGCTTAAATTGACGGGTAAAATCATCAAGTGGTTTCGTGCCTCAAACCCAACACAAATCGTATCAGGTAAAATTGCGAATGTTATGCGATAACTTCTGGGGTCTGGCGAGTTGTACTCGCCCATTTCGGATGTTGATAAATGAATTTTTCTCCGCTGTGAGCAAAGCTTACTTTGACACCTCTACGATGGTGTAACCATGGTAGAACTAACAGTATGGAGGGTCAAAGATTGCACCACTTAAATCCGTAGGATTGGACGTATGGCAGTAATGACGTATGGCAGTAATTAGAGACTCGTGGTAAACGCAGAAGTCCCATCGGGACGACACGGTAAAAATTGAAGAAATTTCAAGGTTCGTCCCGATGGGACTTCAAGAACCTGCTAACCATATTTACTACCAAAAGATCGCACCGACGGTGTTAAACTTCTACAGCAAACAAGGTGGTGTTCGTAATCAATTGAGCTTCATAGAAATGACGCTTTCCGACAACTTCTCATATTGACTATATTTATCATATCTACTCTACATCCTTGTCGGCTTTAAAAGCCTACAAAACGAAGTTACTCTACCGTTAACATATCGTTGTACTATTTTGAGTGCATAGCAGGCAACCTTTACTTGTTGTCTCACATCTAAAAAGAAAACAGCTACTGTACCTTAAAATTTACAAACTATGAAAAAGCTATTATCAGTTTTCTTTGTCACTATTTTATTTGCCTTCAATTCTTGTACTAGTCCGATAGGACCTCAGGGTTTTTCAGGACCTGAAGGTATTCAGGGCGAACCGGGTGGGATAGAATACGCTAAAGCGTTTGAGTTTATTACTAACTTCACTGCCAACAATGATTATTCAGTTGTGGAGCCTTACGGCTTTGAAGTACTTGAGTCTGATGTAACGCTTGTGTACGTTTTGTGGGACGTACTTGATGATGGAACAAACGTGTGGAGACTTCTGCCGCAAACAGCTTATCTGACAAACGGTATCTTGAGCTACAATTACGACTTTACATTGGCAGATGTTTCTATCTTTTTAGACGGAACTATTGCAAATTTTAGCACTGTGCCGGATACTTATCGCATTGATCAGGTTTTCAGAGTGGTTGTAATCCCAGCTGAATTTGTGGCGGGAGGGCGTCAAGATTTTACTTATGATAAAGTGACCAAAACCTACAGTATTTCAGAGAAATCATTTACGAAAAGAGATTTGAGATAAACAATCTGATCTAATAAATCCTATCTGTGATACAGATTGTTTCAACCTACTCGGCCTGTCTTATGAGTGATTTATTAGAAAACTAAAGCAACTTAAATTTCTTTTCACTGCTACTATATTATCCGCTTGTCGGGTTTAAAGCCCGACAGTACAAATTCTCACCAAAACTAAAAAGCCCTTTCTGCAATCGCAAAAGGGCTTTTTAAGAATTTCTCTGATAGCTCCGATAACTATCGGGGGGACAAAATCAGGCAACCGCTGCAGCAGCTTCTAACTTCTGTACCAATACGTGTTTCGGAACGGCTCCAACGATTTTTTCAACCATTTCACCGTTTTTAAAAATCATCAACGTCGGAATAGAACGGATTCCGAAATCCATTGGAGTTTTTGAATTGGCATCAACATCCATTTTTCCTACGATGGCTTTGCCTTCGAATTCTCCAGCTATTTCTTCCACAACTGGTCCGATCATCTTACAAGGTCCGCACCATTCTGCCCAAAAATCCACTAAAACCGGGATATCGGACTTAATGGTTTCCTGAAAATTAGTATCGTTTATTTCAATTGCTTTGTGTGACATTATATTAATTTTTAAGTTTAACATTTGGTAGGTATCTAACAAAACCCGCTTATTTTTTAGTTCCAGTTGATATTTACTGCTTTAGAATGTGGACTTTGATAACAAAATAACAAACTCATGAAAATTATTGACATTGTAACTAAGCTCGACAAAATGGTTACCGAAGGCAAAATAATGCAAGCCTTTGAAGATTATTTCCACGATGATGTGGTTACGTACAGCTCAGCAAATGATCACTCTAAGGGAAAAGCTGAGAAGCGGGACTTCTTGTACGGTTTCTTCGAAAATATGAATTCGATTGACGAAGTTACATTGCACGATACCGTTATTGACGACAATAAAACGTTCTCAGATTTTACTTTTAAGTTTACGAACAAACAAAACGAAGAACTTATCTGGAAAGAGATTATTCAACGTACTTGGGAAGGCGGACTTGTAACGGACGAATACTATTTTGAAGGTAATATTTCTGAAATCAAAAAGGAGATAAAGAAAAAGGCTCAGGCGGCGAAGAAACACGCGAAAGAGATTGCAAAAAAGGAAACAGCTAAAATATCCGCACCAATAGCTACAAAGACACCTAAAGTAACTCCGAAGAAAATCGCCACTCCGATAAAAGAAGCGGTTCCAGCCAAAGTTAAACCAGTTGCTAAAGCAACAAAACAGAATTTGAAACTGATAGAAGGAATTGGGCCGAAAATCGAACAATTACTAAAAGCTGACGGAATCAATACTTTTGCGGACTTGGCAAAGGCGACGCAAACTAAGCTTCAAGCGATTCTAACCGCCGCCGGTCCCCGTTTCTCTATGCACTCACCCGACACATGGCCGCAACAAGCAAAGCTACTTGCTGACGGGAAGAGGGACGAATTGAAGAAACTACAAGCCGAATTAAAAGACGGAAGGAAAGTTTGAGATTAGATAAAGTGTAAAATAGTGTCAGACTGATCGGACCGCCGAACCGGCTTGTCGAAGTCCATAAGGTAGGGTTTTCGACAAGCTCAAACTGACAGCTACTATATTTAGACTAAGTGCACGCTTTACGCCCATTTCACGTATTCCTGCCCAATAATATTCTTAAATTGATTGACAACTTTCGGTGATAAATCTACCCTGATAGAACGGCTTCGTAATTCTACGTCGGCTTGCTCATCGGTATCGAAAATTTGTAATTTCAAGTCAAAGTCACCGGGATTTTGACTCGCAATCGCAATTAAATCGCTGATTCTCTCTTCGTCAATCGTACTCATATCCATCATCAAACGGATTTCTTTAAAACGTTTACTTTTGATATTTTGCAATAAATCAATATCAATTGGCTTGAACTCAAATTCGTTTTCGTTCTTCCAACGGTTCTGCACTTTTCCCCGTAAAAAAAGGAAATTTCCGGCGTTCAGGTAGTTAGCAAAGTTGATATAGTCATTACTAAAAAGCATCATTTCGAGCGAACCGTTGTAATCTTCTATCTTTACGATGGCAAACGGGTTCCCGTTTTTAGTTTGACGAACATTTACCGTCGAAACCATGCCACCAATCGCAAATTCACGGTCAAGGTTTTCGGGATCAAGTACTTCGCCGAGTGGTTTACAGAGTTTCATTTCTATGGAAAACTGATCCAACGGATGTCCCGAAATATAAAAACCAACCACTTCTTTTTCGTACTTCAATTTCTCAATATTTGTCCACTTTTCGGCTTGCGGAACTATTGGTTTTGTAATTGAAAAACCGTCGCCGTTTGCTGAACCAAACAACGAAGATTGTCCCGCTGCTTTGTTTTCGTGGTAATTGTTTGCGTAACGAATCAACAATTCTATAAAGCTATTCCTGCCCTCGGCTTGCGAGAAATACGTGGCACGGTGTATTTCGACAAACGTGTCAAACGCTCCAGCGTACGCCAAAGATTCGAGCGTCTTTTTATTGACCGTTCGTAAGTTAATACGACTCACAAATTCGAAAATGTCTTTAAATCCACCATCCGCATCCCGAATATCAATAATTGATTCCACGGCGGCATCTCCCGTACCTTTTATTCCACCAAGTCCGAAACGAATTTCACCTTTATCATTTACGGCAAAGTGCTTTTGAGATTCATTTATATCAGGTCCCAAAACTGGAATATTTAACGCCTGACATTCCTCTAAAAAGAAGGTAATTTTTTCAATATTTCCTAAGTTAGAAGTCAAAACCGCCGCCATGTATTCTGACGGATAGTGAGCTTTCAAATACGCCGTTTGGTACGCCACAAAGGCGTAACAAGTGGAGTGCGATTTGTTAAAAGCGTATTCGGCAAATGCTTCCCAGTCGGTCCAGATTTTCTCGCATTTCTTTTCGTCGTACTTGCGTTCTCGGATTCCGGCGATGAATTTTTCCTTCATCTTACTCAGCACTGCAAGTTGCTTTTTACCCATCGCTTTACGCAGTACATCGGCATCACCTTTTGTAAATCCAGCGAGTTTCTGCGACAAGAGCATTACCTGCTCCTGATAAACCGTAATTCCGTACGTTTCACCAAGGTACTCTTCTACTTCGGGCAAATCATACACTACTTCTTCCTTTCCGTGCTTGCGTTTGTTGTAGGTAGGAATGTACGCCATCGGACCGGGGCGATATAATGCGTTAAGGGCGATTAGATCGTCGAAACGGTCAGGTCGCATCTCCCGCATGTGTTTCTTCATTCCGTCAGACTCAAACTGGAAAACGGCGTTGGTTTCTCCCCGCTGAAAGAGTGCGTACGTCTTATCGTCGTCTAAGTGAATGTTGTCAATATCAATAGTAACATTATGGTTTTCCTTGATCATCCGAAGTGCCTCTTTAATAATAGAGAGATTTTTCAGACCCAAAAAGTCCATTTTGATAACTCCGGCATCCTCCACGATTTTCCCTTCGTATTGCGTCACGAGGAAATCAGAATCTTTGGAAGTACTTACTGGAAGAATATTGTAAAGCGGCTCGGGGGCAATGATAATTCCGGCGGCGTGAATTCCTGTATTCCTGACCGTTCCTTCCAGTTTTTCAGCTTGCTTCAGCACTGCCGCCGCTAAGTCATTGCCATGATAAAATGCCCGGATTATTTTTACGTTCGCAATTTCATCGGGTTGCATTCCCATACTTACCAAACTTTTCGGCCCGGTTTCGGGTAAATGGATAAGTTTCTGAAAATTTATTCTGTAAGCCGGACGATCGGGGACCAGTTTGGCAATATAATTAGATTCCGAAAGTGGAAATTCCATCACGCGGGCAACGTCTTTAATTGCTGATTTAGTCGCCATCGTACCGTAGGTAATAATCTGGGCAACCTGGTGTTTTCCGTATTTTTCAACGACGTAATCAATCACTTTTTGGCGACCATCGTCATCAAAATCCGTATCAATATCGGGCATTGACAAACGCTCCGGATTCAGGAATCGCTCGAAAAGTAAGTTATATTTTATCGGGTCAATATTGGTAATTGAAATGCAATAAGCCACCACAGAACCTGCCGCTGAACCACGACCTGGACCAACCAATACGCCCATATCCCGGCCGACCTGAATAAAGTCCATCACAATTAAAAAGTACCCAGCGAAACCCATCGTTTTGATGGTAAACAATTCAAAATCTACACGTTCACGAACCTCTTCGGTTATTTCGCCGTAACGCCTTTTTGCACCTTCGTAGGTTAAATGCTTCAAATACTCCCACTGATTTTCTTTATCCTCTTTATGAATGATGAATTTATCAGGAATCGGGAAGTTGGGAAGAAGGATATCCTTCTTTAAGTCGATGTTCTCAATTTTTCCAACAATTTCGTTCGTATTATCAATCGCCTGCGGCAAGTCGGCAAACCGTTGCGTCATTTCCGCGGTATTCTTGAAATAGAATTCTTCGTTCGGAAAAGCGAAACGGGTATTTCTTTTAGAAACAGAATCGTCATCGTCAAAATTAATTTGCTTCGGCGTTGATAGCTTTTCGTTGGTATTTACGCAAAGTAAAATATCGTGCGAAAGAGCATCGTCCCGATCTACGTAATGACTATCGTTGGAAGCAATTACCTTTACACCGTACTCCTTTGCAAAACGTAATAATACTTCGTTGACTGTATTTTGGTCGGGGATATCGTGCCGTTGCAATTCCACGTAAAAGTCTTCACCAAACCGATCGTACCACCATTCAAATTCTTTCCTTGCCGTGGCTTCATCCTGCCGTAAAATCGCTTGTGGAATCATCGCTCCGATGCAACAAGTTGTCGCAATCAGATTTTCTTTGTATTCCTCGATTAAAGCTTTTGTAACCCGTGGGTATTTGGAATACAGTCCATCCATGTATCCAATTGAGCATAGCTTGGAGATATTCTTGTATCCCTGTTCGTTTTTTGCCAGCAATAATTGGTGGTAACGACGATCTTTCTTTTCTTTCGTGAATTGCTTAATCGTATGGTCTTCTACTACGTAAAACTCACAACCAATAATCGGTTTTACTTTGTGCTGATTTGCCTTCGCTACAAAGTCAAATACTCCGAACATATTTCCGTGGTCGGTTATTGCCACAGCGGGCATATTATCTTCAACGGCTTTTTTCATCAAACGGTCAATGTTCGACGCTCCGTCAAGTAACGAAAATTGGGTATGGTTATGTAAGTGAGAGAATTGCATGAATCAGTAGGTTTTAGTCAAATTTACGACTTTGCTACTCTTGCAACAAACGGGAGGAAATTAATATTCACGGGAAAGTACAAATATTTTAGAGGGAGCTTGTGGGAGCTTAAAAAGGTAAAACATTTAGTTAATTTGGATTAATCAACTTGTAGTAACCTTAATATTCCACCCAAATTTGCTAAATCAAGAAAGTATCACGAAATTTGCAGCCCGATTCAATTTTACATACAATTTAAACTGTTTAGTAATGCCAAAGCAAAAAACAAATTCGGGAGCGAAAAAACGCTTTAAACTTACCGGAACTGGTAAAATCAAGCGTAAACATGCGTTCCACAGTCATATTTTGACTAAAAAATCAACCAAGAGAAAGCGTATTTTAGCTTCTACTGGTCTCGTAAGTGAGCAAGATGAGAAGCGTATCAAAGCGTTATTAGCTCTTTAATTACAAATTATTTAGGTTCTTTAAGTTTCACCGGACACACGGCATCAAAGAATACGTAAGACGTATCGCCCGAGTCAAAAACAATTAAAATTATGCCACGTAGTGTCAATCATGCAGCTTCTAAAGCTCGCAGAAAAAAAATTCTTAAACTAGCGAAAGGTTATTTCGGACGTCGTAAAAACGTTTGGACAGTCGCTAAAAATGCCGTTGAAAAAGGTTTAGTTTACGCCTACATCGGTCGTAAGCAAAAGAAACGCAGCTACCGCCGTTTATGGATTGTCCGTATCAATGCGGGTAGTCGTCAATACGGAATGTCGTACAGCGTTTTCATGAACAAATTGAAAACAGCTGGTATTGAACTTAACAGAAAAGTATTGGCTGATTTAGCAATGAATCACCCGGGTGCTTTCAAAGCAATTGTAGATAAAGTAAAGTAAGAATCGGTTTTACTTTTAGGAAAAAGGGAGCAAATTGCTCCCTTTTTTTTGTGACCAACGCGTCAGACATTCGTCAAAAGTTCAGAATTAGAGTAATTCATTTCATTTCCAAAAAATCAAAAATAAATATGGTAGAAATTCTTCAGTCATTGATTCAGCAGTTCGGTCAAAATGCAGTAGTTAACAACACAGATGTTCCGGATCAAATAAATAACGATGTACAAAGTGAAGTCATGAGCGGTATTGTAAGCGGCCTTAGCGAGCAGGCAACCTCTCAAGGCGGCTTAAGCAGCTTAATGGGTTTATTTACCGACACCGGTGCTGCCGCGAACTCATCGAACCTGATGAGCAACCCAATCGTTTCTATGATTTCGCAAAGTGTAATCAAGAATCTGATGCAAAGATTTAACTTATCTAATAGTGCTGCTTCGGGCGTGGTTGACGAGATGCTACCAAACGTTCTTAGTGGACTAATTTCTAAAACAAACGATCCGAACGAAAGCGGCATCGATATGAGCGGTGTTATGGACATGCTGTCTGACGGAAAAACTGCCGGCGTTGACTTCGGTTCAATTATGGGAGCAGCCAGTGGAGTAATGGCAGACGGTAAGCTTGACATGAGCGACTTGATGAATCTTGCTTCTGGAGGCAGAGGAAATAAAGAAAAAAATAGCGGTGGATTAGGCGGCCTAATTAGCGGTTTGTTCGGAAAATGATAATTCATTTCTTTTTGGAGGAACTCAGCTTTTTGAAACAAGGCTGAGTTTTTTTATAACTTTATCCTGTTATTTATTCATTTCGAAGTACGAGCAAGATGAAAAAAAAGTGTATCATTGCGGCAATAGCTTGCTTGATTTCTTTCAATATGTTCGGGCAACTGCTCGTAGATTTTCCGCTCGAAAAAGGCGTTTATCAACGTAAAAATAATAATACGCTGGACGTTACGATTTCTGGTCGATATACAGATACACTTACTACCACCATCGAAACCCGCTTACTAAGTGCATCAAGCAATCAACCTGTTTCCGGCTTTGACTGGCAAACACTTGCTGGTTTCGCCGAGCTCGGAAAGTTTTACGGCATATTATCAAACGTTCCGGGCGGAAAATATCATTTACAAATCAGAAACTTGAACGGCCTTTTCCCGATTGACACTTTTCAGGTGAATAATTTAGGAATCGGCGAAGTATTTATGGTTTCGGGACAATCAAATGCGGCAGGTTACCAAGACTTCGCATCTGTAAGTGCTCAGAGTAATGATGTTGTTTCTCACAATTTTAGTGACGACCAAACGTACGGAGCAAACACGTCCAAAATACCGCCCTTTCCGGTTTTATCAAAAATTGAATTTGATACGTACGTTTCGGAAAAAGGGCAATCCTCCTGGTGTTACGGAAAATTAGGAGATTTACTCACCGCCCGTTTGGGAGTTCCGGTCAGCTTCTTCAACGGTGCATCGGTGGGAACTTCCACCAAAAATTGGATGGAAAGTGCTCAGGGTTTGCCTACACAAAACGAATACTTTGCCGCTCAGTACGGCAACTTAGTGGGAATGCCGTACGTTCACTTAAAAAATATCCTGCATCATTACGCTACGCAGTTCGGAACACGTGCCAACCTCTGGCATCAGGGCGAAACAGATACATTTAAAAACTACGGCACTCAATACTACGTCGATAATTTAAATTTGGTAAAGAGTCAGACCCGTACGGACTTTCACCCTGATTTATCTTGGGTAGTGTCACGGGTATCTTTTGACGGAAATAATTCAAGTCCGCAAGTTATTGGGGGGCAAAATACCGTTGTGCAGGCAGATATAAATACATTTTACGGACCGTCTACGGATCAAATTACATATCGTAACCCTGATGCTGACGATAATGTACACTTCTTTGGACCTTCATTGATTTCATTGGCAAACGAATGGGATTTAGAACTCAACGCAAGTTTCTTCCAAAACTCCAAACCAGTTACTCCAAAACCCATTCAGGAAATAAAACTCCGGTACGAAAACGGTTTGGTTTGGTTAATTGCTCCGCCAAATTTTGCGTCGTACCGCTGGATAAACGCTACGAACGGGAATAAAAATTACGAACAAACGCCCGAGTCTACGAAAGCCATTCTGAAGAAAAGCAGTGGGAAATATATTTGCTATCTAATCGAAGCAAACGGTAACATTGTTCCCTCACAAATTGTGGATGCCGGAGCGGTACTGAGTTTCTTCGCTAAAAATCCGCCCGTATGCGAAGGGGTGGTTTATCTTTCAGACTTAACGGAAACAAGTTTAACGGGGCAGTTTAAGAAAGATATTTCGCAGAATAACACAACATTAAGCATTGACGGTGAGCAATTCTCTAAAGGTCTTGGCTCCCACAGCTATTTCAAAATAACCTACAACATACTCACCAATACGTATAAACGTTTCAAAACATTCATCGGAGTTGACGATAGCGTTACCTCATCTAATTGTACTTCTCACGATGGCGTAATTTTTAAGGTTTACGGAAATGACCTTGTCAATCCGTTGTTTACAAGCTCTGTTTTAAACGCAGACTCACCCGTACAATACATTGATTTACAAATCAGCAACCAAAGTTCGCTTACGTTAGAAGTTGAGCAAGTCGGAAATATAAACTGTGATCACGCTAATTGGGCGGACGCTAAACTTACTTTTGATGAAATCACTCCGCCCATCATTCTGAGCGACAAATCCATTGTAAATAAAAATCAGTTGTTTAATCTTTCAGCTTCCGTGGTTTGTCAAAGTAGCTCTGCACTTCGATGGTCGGATGGGAATTCAGTTACTGTAAATCAAAAAAGTTTGTCAAGTACAAATACTTACTTCGCTACGTGTGTAGCGGCAAATAACTGTCAGAGTAGTCGTTCAAATACAATTTCTATAAAAGTACTAAACGACTGCGAAACAAATTACCAGCTCGCATCTCCCACAAATGATTTAGGCCAAAACGGACTCAACCTTAACTACGAGGCGAGCAACGCAATTCAGGCGTCAAATAAACTTCAGAACAAGGTTAAAGTAAGCTTTGACGCCGCGAAGTCAATTACCCTGTCACCCGGTTTTCTTTCCGATTCTGGCACAAATTTCACGGCACAAATTGGCGGTTGCACAAATTAGCTAGTCAAAAAAACCTCAAATATGACATTATGTCATAAATTGTTTGCCACTTTTCCCATTGGCATATTCATTGTTAATTGATAGGCAAATAAGTCATTAACATAACATTGAATAAATAGAATTATGGGAAAAATAATCGGAATTGACTTGGGTACTACCAACTCTTGCGTTGCCGTAATGGAAGGTAACGAACCCGTAGTAATAGCAAACAGCGAAGGAGCTCGCACAACTCCTTCTATCGTTGCGTTTTTAGAAAACGGCGAGAAAAAAGTAGGTGCCCCGGCGAAGCGTCAGGCAATCACAAACCCTAAAAATACGATTCAGTCTATTAAGCGTTTCATGGGTAAGCGTTTTGACGAAGTTTCAAACGAAATTAAGCAAAGTGCTTACGACGTTGAGAAAGGATCAAACAATACGGCACGTGTAAGAATTGGTGATCGTAATTACACGCCACAGGAAATCTCGGCTTTCATTCTTCAGAAAATGAAGCAAACCGCCGAAGATTATTTAGGAACAGAAATCACAGAAGCCGTGATTACCGTACCTGCGTACTTTAACGATGCGGAACGTCAGGCTACTAAAGAGGCCGGAACAATTGCCGGACTTGAAGTAAAACGAATCATTAATGAGCCAACTGCCGCCGCTCTTGCTTACGGAATGGATAAGCAAGGCAAAGACATGACCGTTGCTGTATTTGACCTTGGTGGTGGTACTTTTGATATTTCTATCCTTGAACTAGGAGACGGCGTATTTGAAGTAAAATCAACCGATGGCGATACGCACCTTGGTGGTGACGACTTTGACCAAGTAATTATTGACTGGTTAGCCGAAGAATTTAAGAAAGATGAAGGCATTGACCTACGTCACGATGCGATGGCTCTTCAGCGTTTGAAAGAAGCTGCCGAACGTGCTAAAGTTGAGCTTTCGAGTTCAAACCAAGCTGAAATCAACTTACCTTACGTTTTCCCGGTTGACGGTGTGCCTAAGCACTTAGTGCGTACACTTTCAAGAGCGAAATTTGAGCAATTAGCGGATAAGCTTTTCAAGCAAATGATGGAGCCTTGTAAAAAGGCAATGAAGAACGCCGGATTTGATAAGTCAAAAATTGACGAAGTAATCTTAGTAGGTGGTTCAACGCGTATTCCTAAAGTACAGGAAGAAGTTGAAAAATTCTTTGGTAAAAAGCCGTCAAAAGGTGTAAACCCCGACGAAGCAGTTGCCATCGGAGCCGCGATTCAGGGTGGAGTATTAACCGGAGAAGTGAAAGACATTCTTTTACTTGACGTGATTCCACTTTCGTTAGGTATTGAGACAATGGGTAGCGTGTTTACCAAGATGATTGAGTCGAATACCACTATTCCAACGAAGAAAGTTGAAGTATTCTCAACTGCCGCTGATAATCAGCCATCGGTAGAATTACACGTATTGCAAGGCGAGCGTCCGTTAGCGAGTCAGAACCGTACTTTAGGACGTTTCCATTTAGACGGAATTCCACCTTCACCACGTGGTGTACCACAAGTAGAAGTCACGTTTGACGTAGATGCCAACGGTATCTTGAGCGTTACGGCGAAAGACAAAGGAACCGGAAAAGAGCAGAATATTCGTATTGAAGCTTCAAGCGGTCTTTCGGATGCTGAAATCCAACAGATGAGAGAAGAGGCGAAAGCCAACGAAGAAGCGGATAAGATAGAAAAAGAGAAAATTGAAAAAGTAAACGCTGCTGATTCAATGATTTTCTCAACACAAAAGCAACTGAGCGAGTACGGTGATAAGCTTTCTGAGCCAAACAAAACGGCGATTCAGGCTGCTTTAGCCGAGTTGCAAGCCGCCCACGGGACGAAAGACATTGCTGCTATTGACGGAGCAATGGAGAAAATCAACGCCGCGTGGCAAGCCGCTTCTCAGGAAATGTACGCTGCACAACAGCCAGAAGGTGGAGCAGAAGCCCCAGCCGACGGAGCAGATACAACCACTGAAGAAGGTGCCGCTGATGAAGGCGTAACCGACGTGAACTTTGAAGAAGTGAACGAAGAAAAGAAGTAATCGCTTTTCTTTTCACGAAGTATAAATAAATTAAAACCCCCCGCTACGAATTTCGTAGCGGGGGGTTTTTTATACCGAGGTAGTTGACTTTGACTTAAAATGTATCACCGTATCCTTCGTCAAAAAACCGACTGGAGGTATTGACTTCATCCAACTTCTCTAGCTTACGGTCAATCATTTTTTTAAAGACGGCTATTTGACCGGTGTGGTACAAATCATGGTGAATAATTCCGTGAAGGAGCGTGTAATAGTCATATTCTGTTCCGGGTACGTTTTCCATCAGAAAGTCGTCCGTTTTATCTTTCAAAACGCTGAGTAATTCATCGTGGCTCAAGCTCATTTCCATGAGTAAAGTTTCTAGCTCAAACTCGTCTATTTTACCAAATTTACCGAAATCTTTGTCTCCAATAATTTCGTACTTTTCGTTGCCGTTGATC
This sequence comes from Spirosomataceae bacterium, assembly GCA_047630355.1. Taxonomy (GTDB): domain Bacteria; phylum Bacteroidota; class Bacteroidia; order Cytophagales; family Spirosomataceae; genus JANQUM01. The sequence goes on from JBLHXN010000045.1 coordinate 19,447, forward strand.
TTCTGAATGGCAAAAATTCGCCAGCTCGTCATATGGTACATCAACTCGGCGATGGTGTGAACATTTTCTAACTTATATGCGGCCTGCTTCGGTTTGATAGGTTTGATAACTTCCAACGCCGACGGGCCGTGCCACGCACCACCGTGAAATGCGGTATTCAGTAATTTTACGATGCGTTCTACTAAGTAATTATTTTCGTTGCTTTCCATATTTAAAACTGTTCTCTATTTTTAAATTAAAGTGTTGTCGTGTATATCATCTCGACTCCGCTCGATGTGACAATAATTCTTTTATTCCCAAAGAACCCAAATCATTCCCAAATGGTAGGTATCGTGCTGTATCAATCCGGTCAATACTTTGTAGAAATCGTAAAACTCTCCAGCTACTCTTTTCTCAAGTAACGAATCGTCTTTCGTTTCTAATAACTCAATAAATTGCTTGTGTGTCTGCTGTAAATCGACTACGAGGTTTTTCCAATTCTCTTTTGAAGTCTCTACGTCTGTTCCCCAGTTATCTTCCTCAGATTTTAGAGCAAATTCGATATTATCGTTCAGTTTCTCAATGATAAATTTCCGCCACGCTACCATGTGGAAAATCAACTGAGCGATTGTCCGTTTTGAGAAACCTTGCTTGGTATCAACAATGTCGATGGGTAAACTATTGATAATTTCCATCACCGACGGGCCGTGCCAAGCATCACCGCGAAAAACGGTGTCAATATTTTCAATAATTCGTTCGAGTTCCTTGTTGCTCATTCAGCTATTTTTTACAAAATTGATAAAATTAATTTAAATCGCGAAGAAATCGGAAAATGTAACAAGTAAAATGCCAAGCTTCTTTGGGTAAAACGACTCAAAATTAGTACCGTATGTCTCAAAAAAAACATTTGTGTTGCCGAAGTAGACTTCCTGAACTACTTTTATAGAAAAACAACTATAGACCCGCATGAAAAAACATCTTTTATTATTATTTCTCTTATTATCCGCAACCACGCTCTTCGCTCAGCGGAAGTCAAAACGAACTGCTACCGAGGAAGTAGCAAAATCTTCTGTAGATAAACCAGCTTTACCCTTACAAACTCTGAAATGGCGAAATATCGGACCATTCCGCGGTGGACGATCATTAGCCGTGGCGGGGCATCAATCTGATCCACTTACTTATTACTTCGGAGCGGTGGGCGGCGGCGTTTGGAAAACTACCGACGGCGGAGCAAACTGGTCTTGTATTTCAGATTCAGTCTTTCAATCTTCTTCCGTAGGTGCAATCACCGTGGCTCCATCCGACCCAAACGTAGTGTACGTCGGAATGGGCGAAGCAGATATGCGTTCCAATATTTCATTCGGTGACGGAATGTATAAAAGCACCGACGGCGGAAAAACGTGGAAGCACATCGGTTTAAGAAAAGCGGATGCCATTTCCACAATTGCCGTTCACCCAAAAGACGAAAACACACTTTTTGTGGCTTCGGTTGGAAATCCTTTTGCGTCAAATCCTGAGCGGGGCGTTTTCAAATCAACCGATGGCGGCGAATCGTGGAAGCACGTTTTGGCAATAGACGACAGCACCGGAGCGTACCACGTAAAAATTGACGTGAATAATCCACGGATTGTTTACGCCACCACGTGGCAAGCCTACCGGAACGGTCACTCTATGAGCAGCGGCGGAAAAGGCTGTGGTATTTACAAATCTACCGACGGCGGCGAAACGTGGCTACCCATTCACAAAAATCCCGGTTTGCCAAAAGGCATGCTCGGCAAGATGGGAATTGCAGTTTCTCCCGCAAATTCAAACCGCTTGTACGCGATTATCGAAAACAAGAACGGTGGACTTTTCACCTCTACTGATGCGGGAGAACATTGGACTTTAGTAAACGACGATAAGAACCTCTGGCAACGTCCGTGGTATTACATGAATATCGCCGCTGACCCGAAGAACGAAATGGGTATTTTTGTGTTGAACGTGAGTTCTTTTAAATCAGAAGACGGTGGTAAAAATTTCAACCGAATCAGCGTTAACCACGGCGACACACACGATATTTGGGTAAACCCGGATAACCCTAAAAACTACATTATTGGCGATGATGGCGGCGGAGAAGTCACCTTTAACGACGGAAAGATTTTCTCCGAGCAGGATTACCCAACCGCTCAATTTTACCACGTTAGCGTTGACAATGATTTTCCGTATAATATTTACGGAGCACAGCAAGACAACAGTTCGGTTCGAATTTCCAGCCGTTCTAAAAGTTACGGAATCACCGAGCGTGACTGGTATCCGGTAGCGGGTGGCGAAGCGGGTTACATCGAATCTGATCCACGAAATTCGAAGATTACGTACGGCGGTGAATACGACGGCTCGTTGTCAAGACACGACGCCGAAACCGGAGAAAACCGAGATATTTCGGTTTATCCCGAGTCAAATATGGGACATACATCGGCAATGAAGAAATACCGCTTTCAATGGACGTACCCCATCGTTTTTTCTCCCCATAATCCGCAGAAACTTTACGTGACATCGCAGTACGTACACGTTTCGATGGATGAAGGGCAATCATGGAAAGTTATCAGTCCTGATTTAAGCCGCAACGACCCAAAGACAACGGGAAATACCGGTGGACCAATTACGTTGGACCAAACCGGAGCAGAAATTTACGCCACGATTTATTCACTTGCGGAATCAAAAACTGAACCCGGACTTATCTGGACGGGTAGCGACGACGGTTTGATTCACGTTTCAAAAGACGACGGGGCAAACTGGGAAAACGTTTCGATTCCAACTTCCCTCCTCCCCGACTTTGCAATGATTAGTATTATTCATCCGTCGGAAACAGTGAAAGGGAAAGTTTACGTAACCGCAACTCGTTACATGAGCGGCGACCGCAAACCGTACTTATTCAAGTCAAATGATTACGGAAAATCTTGGACGGCAATAAATAACGGAATTCCCGCCGACGAATACACCCGTGTAATGCGGGAAGACCCAACGATACCCGGCTTACTTTACGCCGGAACTGAACGGGGAATTTACTACTCGGTAAACGACGGAAGCTCATGGGAATCGTTAAAGTCGAACTTACCCATCACTTCGGTAAGGGATTTACAAGTTCAGGCTCGTGAATCTGACTTGGTAATCGCGACGCACGGGCGTTCGTTTTGGGTCATGGACGATTTGACTCCGTTGTACAGTTTAATTAAAAATAAAGATATCGCTGAAAAAGAAATGCACGTTTTTGAACCGAAACCTACGTACCGCATGAAAGGCGGAGGAAGGCAACGAGGAAATGCTGCGTACGGAGAAAATCCGGCTTCGGGAGTTGTGATAAATTACCACTTGAAAGAACAACCCGAAAAAGAGTTAAAACTTGTCTTTATGGACGCTGCCAAAGACACCATCGTGACGTATTCGAGTAAGTATTTTGTGAACGGGAAACCGCCGAAATCAGACGATCGTTTTTACGAAGACGAAGACAAAGAGCCAAACGGCATTCTAACCACTGATAAAGGTATGAATCAGTTTGAATGGAATATGCGACACAAAAGTGCCACACCGCTAAAAGGAGCCGATACGCCAATTTGGTCGGGAAGCACAAGCGGACCAAAAGTACCACCGGGAAGCTACACGGTTACGCTTACAAATGGCGATGAACTGGTTCAAACCATTAACTTTGAAATTGTTCCTGATCCAAGTATCAAAACGTCCAAAGCTGACTTTGCCGAGCAATACGCTTTATCAAAGAAGACTTTTGATAAATTGGACGAAACGCACAAAGGAGTCAACAAGCTCCGTGATATTAAGAGTAGCATTGAGAAGTTTAATAAATCGGTAAGTGATTCAACGTTAAAGAAAGAATTCACCAAGTTCACAAAACCAACGGTTAGTAAAATTGATAGTTTAGAGCAGCTATTAGTTCAAAACAAAGCCGTTGCTTTTCAAGATTTATTGGCGTACCCAATCCGGTTAAACGATAAACTAGCGGGCGTGAAAAGTGCCATCGAAAGTGCCGACGCCAAACCAACCGCCGGAACCTACGAAGTACTTGCTTCCCTCTCCAGTCAGGTTGACGCGGTGCTGAAAGAAGTGACCAAAATCGAAAAAGAATTTGTACCCGAATTCAACCATAAAGTGAAGGAGAATAATATTCCCGCCATCGTGATTGAATAAGGCTCGTTACCGTTAACTCAAAAAGCGTCGTTCAGAAATTGAACGACGCTTTTTTTTGTTTTAATTTACTTATATTTCGACTACAATTGTTGTAGGCGAGAAACAATAATATGCATTATCACCATTGTTAGTTTATGTATTCTTTAGTACGTTTATAAAGCTTTAAAATTCTGAAACTTATTTTCGTGAATGTAAAGACGCAACTTGGAGGGTATCTAACTCGCCTATATAATAGTAGTTGGCAGACATGAAAATCAGCGTAAAATACTTCTTCATAGTTTTAGTGAAAAATTAAATAAACATAATGTATCAAGTTAGACCTGAAAATATTGCATCCTTTATTGATGATCATAGTATCCGATTTCCACGTTTCCAAAGAAAGCAAACTTGGAAAGCAGGGCAAAATTTAAAACTTGCTATTAGTGTATTTAAAACATACCCAATTGGTGTAACAATCATTAATAAGCAATCTTGGGGCAGTCGAGTAACTAGATGGCTATTAGATGGAATACAGAGGCGAAATGCATTATTACTGATGTCACAAAACCCTGAAAACATTTATGATTGGTCAAAGAAATTTGTCAAGCTTAAAAACTCCGATCAAAACAACGATATAACCAAGAAGTTTTGGAGAGAAATCGAAATATACTTAAATGGTTCTGATGAAGAAGGATTTGAAGAAGCTAAGAAAAGAGCTATGAATTCAGGTGAATCCGAATTTTTTTTTGACGGAAAAACATATAAAACAAAGAAAAAGTCTATCACTATTGAAGATGATTTAGAAGATGAATTTTCCGAAGATGAATTAGAAAGTAGTATTGAAGATGATTTTATCAATAATAGACTTCTTTCCTAATTAAAACTTGGTGTATTTCATGTGGTTTGTGGCTTTTTTAAGGTTTACAATTGCACTTATATTTCCCCAGTTTTTATCGTAATTTTTATGTTTCCCCCTGAACCTGCTACTGCATATCCTGAATATTTTACAGCAGCAGTTGAGGTGTTCGACCACCACCCTTTTTGAGGCTTGAGACTTATTTTCCTCCTTCTGTCCTTGGGTCAATGGTTTGTTCTTTGATTTCTTATGGGGTATAATGCACTTATTATAAATGTGTTGTATCCCCAAAAAGCCCAGGTCTGCCAAAATAGTGATGTCCTTTGCCAGTTCGGGGTTTTTATCTTTCAGCATCTTAAAATCGTGGACGGCTCCTTTGGCGTACCAAATCCCTTTGATCAGTCCTGTAAGCACACAAGCGACTATGAAAACTTTTACGGTGTGTCTTTTTTTTTGC
>JBLHXN010000046.1:0-24731 GCA_047630355.1 Spirosomataceae bacterium
CTTACATCAATGTCTTCGCCTTTGTTGTCCCACGTTTCAAAGCCAAACGGCTTCTTGGGAAACGACTGCGACGAAGAACCCCGAAACTCAATACCAATTTTACCGTCGTAGATATTGGGTACGTCGGTTTGCAGGTTTTCCTGACCATCACCTTTGTGCATAATTTTCATGTCCGCCATCACCTTCGGCTCATCCACAATGATATTGCCATTGGTATTAATAACCACGATTGGAAGGGTGGAGCGTAATTGAGCGAAACTCGACTGAATTGTGAGCAAAAAAAAGGTGGAATAAAGAAGGCGTTTTATCATGGGTTGAATGAATTTACCTTCAAAGATATTGATAAAATAATTAGAGAACAGTTAAAAAATATACCTAAGATTCTTGTGCATAAGAAAATTAAGTATAGATTTGTTACGTTAATTTACTCCTTCTCTCTGGTGACTAATCTTGTCGGGGTTTTGTGAAACTCCGTTAGGAGTGATATATTAATAGAAGTTAAAGGATTTGATTAAACGAAGCTCCATCGAAGCTCCATCGGAGCGGCATTGGACACCTAATTATATCGCTCCGATGGAGCTTGAATTTCGTTTTCCATGCCATAATCTATTAATATTTTACCTCTACGAGGTTTACAAATTTAAACCCCTCCAAAACAAGCTCTTAGGGGGGCTGGGAGGGGGTTAATGATATTCAATAAAAACTATGGAAAAGCATTTAAAAGGAAGCCTTAGCACAATTGTCCTGAAATTATTGGACGATAACGGACGGATGTACGGATACGAAATTACGCAAAAGGTAAAGGAACTCACGAGCGGCGATATTCACATTACCGAAGGAGCATTGTACCCAATTTTACACAAACTGGAAGCCGAGGAGGTCCTTTTTGCCGAAACCGAAAAAGTGGACGGCCGAATCAGAAAATATTACCGGATCACGCCCAAAGGGAACGCCACCGTGCGGGACCGCGTAGCCGAACTACGGGCTTTTGCCGAGAATTTGAATTTGATTTTGAATCCGAAGGCTTCCTTCTAATGCAAATGTTTAACCGACTAATAAAGCCATGAAACTTACCGCCGAACAAAGCAAATACATTATTGACTACCTCATCAACGAAGGACTCGAATACAAAGAGTTTATCGATGAAATGCACGATCATCTTATTGATAGCATCGAAGCCAAAATGAGCGACGGATTAAATTTTGCTCAGGCATTGGGTGAGACGGGAGGAGCATTTGAAAACGAAATTTACCGAACGTGGAAACTCGATTTTCTGCCCGCTCGTGGGCTTCGGGATTTAGAGAAAAAATACTTAAAAGTATATGCTAAAGGAACGACGCAGAAATTTTATCAATTGCTTAAAAGCGACCCGTTTTCGATAGTTAATGTATTGATAATGTGCGTTATAGTTATTTTGGGGGTTGCCATTCACCGAAGCGGGATTTCGGCGTTATGGTTGGTCTTTGCTTCCATCGTGAGTTATTTATCAGTGTTTTTTTACCTGTTCTATAAATCGGTGGGTAAAGTAGTGCTATCTCACGCTATTATCAATTTTATTTCAAATAAGCGTGATCGGGTTCGTACTGTAGATGTTGACGCAGTGCTTAAAATATTTCAGTCTATTTCGCACCTGATATTTTTAATGCCTTATTTTATATTTCTCGCTTCAAGTTTTGCCATATACTTTCCAATAATCAATGAGGTGTTAACGCCCACGGTAAACGCCTATTTATCGCTTGGGTTATTGGCGGTTTTATTGATTTATTCAGCGGCGATGCTTCAATTCATTCACCGTAAAAAACTTGTTGAAAAATGAAACTCACCCCTTCATAACTCGCCACCATCGAAACGTACTTGCTCTCTTGGGAGCTGCAATTTCGTGATTTCTACGACGAAATGTTCGATCATTTTTGCACGGAAATCGAGCAGCGACTGAGCAACGGAACATCGTTTGAAAATGCGATGGCGGAAGCGAGTAAAATGTTTAGCGGGTATAAGTATGGTTCAGCTCTATCTGGTAAATATTACGGCTTGAAAGCTTATGAAATGGAGTGGGAAGCTAAATTTAGAAAACGTAATAATGCGTTGATTATTAGTGAATTGAAGAGCCAAGTTGTGAGTGCTAAAATGTTAATTTGGGTAATTGCATATATCATTATTTATCAAGCTACCATTTACTTCGATGCTCCAAAGCTCTGGGCTTTTTTCCTGATTCCTTCAATAATATTGCTGATACTAACGCTCACATATATTTATTCTTGGAAAGGCTTTAAGTGGAAGAGTTTCTTTGTCAGAAAAGTTATGTTTACGGGTATTCACAAGTCTAAAGAAACGTTGTTTTCTGCACCAAGTACTTTTATTCGTCAAGGGACTTTCTTTTTGGGTTTATTCAACCTTATTCTACACGTTCCTCGACTTTTCATCGATGATTATTCTATCCCGCTACACTTAGGAATTGCCTTCTCAGTTTTGATGATGTTGCTTTCTTACGTTTTTTACGAAGTAGTCAAAAAAGGTATGGAAGTGGAAAAAGAACGCACCATTTTTGAAGTAAACCCCTGATTTCTATGTGTACTATGTAACTATGTGGTTGTAATTCCGCAGATTATAAACCTTCAAACAAATGAAACTCACCACCACTCAAATCCAATACATCCATGACTTCGTAAAACGCAAGTACGTAGATTATTACGATGTGCAAATCGAACTCGTGGATCATATCGCTACGGCAATTGAGGAGAAAATAAAAGTGAATCCAAAGTTGGATTTTTATACTGCCTTGCAACAGGTTTACGACCGTTTCGGGATGTTTGGATTTAGCGACTTTGTGGAAGAAAAAGAGAAACAAGTACAAAGACGTTTCCGTAAAATGCAGAGTCGGGAATGGCTAAGGTTCTTTACGGTTCCGAAGGTTGTTTTTACAGTGATTTTAGTCGCTTTTAATTATCAAATCTTGCTGGTTTTTAGTCCAAACGTTCTAAAGTACAGTTTTGCGGGAGTTTATATTATGTCTTTACTTTTTCAAATTATTTACCTGTTTCGTGAGCAAAAACAGTAGCGAGAGAAATTGATTTCATGGAATACGCCCTTCAAAATATCAAATTTGCTAATATTACTAATGCAGTTTACATCTTTGGGGCTCTACGAAGACTTTGTAAATACGTATCCTTTTGCTGTTTCAGTAATTATTGCGTTAGCGGTTATGAGTTATCTTGCTGAAATAAATGCAATGACCAACATTTCTACCGAACAACGCCGCCTTTACCCCGAAGCATTTGCGGTGTAAAAGCCTCTTTTGTCCTTTACCTTTCATCTCATACTTGCATGATGTACTTTAGTCTTTTAAAAAAAAGAATTAATATGTCGCTTCCTATCATTCGCTTTTACGCAGTTTTAATTCTTTTCATCGGGAATGTTGCCTTTGCTCAAACTACTCCCGAGATGCTTCTCGCCAGTATCAAAAATACCTACGCTCCTGATAAACGGGTGGCTATTTTTGAAGTGGAATTTCGGAATGATTCACTGATTGGAAAAACCAATTTACCCGAAGCAAGAACCGCACTATTATCAGCTTTTTCAAAAGCCGAATTTGCGGTAAATAATGTCGTAGAAATACTACCGAATCAATTAGTTGGAGAAAAAAAGATGGCATTTGTGAATGTCTCGGTCGCGAATCTACGTTCCCGTCCCGCTGAATCTGCCGAATTGGCTTCGCAGGCATTATTGGGAATGCCGCTCAAGATTTACGATAAAAAAGGCGGTTGGCTGCGTGCTCAAACCCCCGATGGTTACATTGGTTGGGTATCGGGAAGTACGGTTTCCCGTTTTACCGAAAATCAGGTTGATTCACTCAATAAATTGCCTAAAATTATTTATACCAAAGGTTACGGTTTTGCGTTCGCATCGCCCAACGAAAACGCCCAAACCATTTCGGATTTAACGTGGGGAAATGCACTGACACTCGTTGGCGAAAAGAAGAAATTCTACGAAGTACGCTTTCCTGATAACCGCACGGCATTTATTCCAAAAAACGAAGCCGTAAAGTTTGATAACTGGCTGAATAATCTGTCTGCAAACGAAGGTTCTTTAGTCGAAACTTCTAAAAAAATGATGGGTTTGCCGTACTTGTGGGGCGGCACATCGTGGAAAGGCGTGGATTGTAGTGGTTTCACCCGAACCATTTATTTAATGAATGGAATGCTCTTGCCCCGCGATGCTTCGCAGCAAGTTCACGTTGGTGAGGCAATTGATACTGCAGATAGTTTTGATGAATTACAACCGGGAGATTTGCTCTTCTTCGGTCGTTCTGCAACAAATTCTACCAAAGAACGTGTAATCCATGTCGGCATGTGGATTGGTAACGATCAATTTATTCATTCGTCGGGAATGGTGAGACTCAGCAGCTTCAACAAGTTGGATGAAAACTTCGACGAGTATAATTTCAACCGTTTCCTCCGGGCAAAACGCATGATAAAATCAGATGACGTGGTGAAGTTAAAAAGTGGGAGTATGTATTAACTTTATGGTAAATGACTGAAGGTTAAAAGGTCAATGGTGAAATACATTCACTAAATCTTAACAATCCAAAACTTAAAATCGGCTTGTCCGATTCTAAACATAACTGTTCGGAATCGGACATTTTTTTTGAAATATACTTTGTAATTAATTGATAGTAAGCTTATTGAGAACTTGGCACGGCTTTTCATTCAAATAGCTTAAAGGCGAAAAGGGCAAGAATTAGCGGAGCCTTATTATTTGCTATCCCGATAACTATTGGTGGAACCCATTCGCCGACTTGTTAACCTCCTGACTTAGAGACTAATAAAATGATAAAAAATTATTTCAAAATCGCGTGGCGATCCTTAAAATCAAAGCCACTCTTCACTATCTTGAATATCGTTGGCTTGACCATCGGGGCGGCGGGAGTAATGTTGATTGGCTTGTACATTCACGATGAACTGAGTTTCGACAAGTCGTACACTGATACTGATCAAATTTATCGGGTAAACGTTGATTTGAAATTTGGAGATTATGTCAAGGACTTAGCCACTGCTCCGGCGGTGCTTGGACCCACGTTGGCTCAGGACTACGAAGAAGTAGAAGTAGTCACCCGGTTTAGAAGATGGGGCGGAATGCTGGTGAAACGCCCTGAAGCGGAAGAGAATTTGAAAGTGGAAAATACCACGTACGTCGATCCGTCTTTTTTAGAAATGTTTGACTTCAAATTGCTTCAGGGAAATCCCGAAACCTGCTTGACTGAACCAAATACAGTTGTTCTGACCGAAAGTATAGCAAGAGATCATTTTGGCAATGAAAATGCGGTTGGCGAAAGCATTATATTCGATAACGAAAATATTTTTAGGGTTACCGGAGTAGTACAGGATATGCCGCAAAAATCTTTCCTGAGTGAGTTCGGAATTTTCATATCAATGTCAACGCACGAAGCCTCCGAAAATCCGCTTTGGAGTAACTACAATTTTCCAACGTTCGTTAAGTTAAACGAGATGGTTTCTGAAGCGAAATTTGCCCCGAAACTTCAGGCAATTTTCGATAATTATAATTTGCCAGCCGCTCAAAAGAACGATCTAACCGCGACAAAAGCGAGCTTTGAGAAATCGGGTAATTATATAAGGTACTCACTTTTGCCCATTGCGGATTTGCATTTGTCTTCTAATCGGGTGGCGGAATTAAGCCCGAATAATGATAAGCAGGATGTTTATATTTTGTCGGCAATCGGACTTTTTCTGATTGTCTTGGCTTGCATTAACTTTATCAATTTATCCACGGCTCAATCGCTCAAACGAGCGAAAGAAGTGGGGATTCGCAAGACCTTAGGTTCTACTAAGGGCTCTTTGATTTCGCAGTTTCTTGCTGAGTCGGTGCTCGTTTCGTTCGGGGCGGTATTGGTAGCAATATTTGTTGTCTTTATGTTGTTTGCTCCGTTTAATGAGCTGGCGGCAAAGCAATTGGAATTACCTTTTACTTCAGTTGCTTTTTGGTTGACTGTACTCGGTTCGGCATTACTTTTAGGGATTTTGGCGGGAGTATATCCGGCTTTTTTCATGACGAGGTTTCAGCCCGTAAAAGTGCTGAAAGGGCGGGATAGCAAAGCCCGTGGCGGAAGCGTACGTAGCTCTTTGGTGGTATTTCAATTTACCATTTCGATATTTCTGATTATTAGTACGCTCGTAGTTTATCAGCAGCTGAATTACATGCAGAATAAAACACTCGGCTACGAAAAAGACCAACTGCTAATCATCAATAATGCCTATTCATTAGGTACAAAGTCGCAGTCTTTCAAAAATAAAATAAAGACCCTAAACGGAGTGGAGCAAGTAACTTTCAGCGGCTTTTTACCTACACCTTCTAATCGATCGGATAGCGGTTTTGAATTGCTCGGCACAAACGAACAAGACCGTGACGTGCAAATGCAGTGCTGGCGGGTCGAACATGATTACGTCGAAACATTGGAACTAAACATGGCGGCGGGTCGTGATTTTGATGAAAAATTTGCCAGCGATAGCACCGGGATTATCCTAAATGAAAGAGCGGTTTCGCTTTTCAACCTCAACCCCGAAGAAGCGTTAGGAATGAAAATCCGTAAGGGTGATGAGGAGGATAGTCCACCTTTCACCGTCATTGGCGTGGTGAAAGATTTTCACTTCGAATCGTTTAAATCCGGGATTGAACCGTTGAGCTTCATTCAAGAAGAAAACCTCGGAAGTATGGTGGTAAAACTCAAAGCCGGAGACTTCAAATCAACGATTGCCCAAATTGAACAGGAATGGACGGCGACCGTCGTTGGAGAGCCGTTCAGCTACCAGTTTATGGAGGAAACATTTGAGTATAACTTTAAGGCAGAACAGCGTTTGGGGCAAATATTTATGGTTTTTGCGATGCTGTCAATTCTTATCGCTTGTTTAGGATTATTCGGTTTAGCAGCTTTCAATGCCGAAAAGCGAACCAAAGAAATCGGGATTAGAAAAGTAATGGGAGCGTCTGTAAGTCAACTGGCGGGTCTGCTCACTTACGATTTCCTAAAGTTGGTGGCGGTTTCCATTTTAATTGCGGCTCCGCTCGGTTGGTATATCATGAATAGTTGGCTATCCGACTTTACGTACCGGATTGACATCTCCGCAACTGTATTTATCATTGCCGCATCTGTTGCTGTGCTTATTTCAGTACTCACAGTTTCTTATCAGGCGTTGAAGGCGGCGGTTGTAAATCCGGTGGAAAGTCTGAAGGGAGAGTAGTTTTGAGGGCTATCGGTGCGGTTAGAGATTAATGTTAAAAGGGAAATAGAGAAGGAGAACTTGAAAACTGAAAAAAGTATTGTCCGATTCTGAATGTAACTGTTCGGAATCGGACATTTTTTTTGAAAATAATTTTATAAGTATTTAATTGTCAGTTACTTACAGTTATGGCACGGCTTTTCATATAGTAAGTGTGATAGGCTAACAAGCACAAATTATGATAAAGAACTATTTTAAAATCGCGTGGCGGAATCTCCGAAAACATCCTACCTATTCGTTCATCAACGTTTTTGGACTTGCTCTCGGAATGGCAGTGACAATAATCGTTGGTCTTTGGGTGAATGATATGTTGAACTACGACGGCAACTTTCCTAAAAAAGAAAAATTGGCGATGTTTTGGCAACATCAGACCTTCAATGGTGAGGTAAAATCCAGCCCCTCAATGCCCATTCCGTTAGAAAAAGAATTGAAAAGCAACTACGGAGAGTATTTTAAACATATAGTAATAAGCTCTTGGACACAAGGCAGGTATCTTGGAGTAGGCGAAAAAACTATAAATAAGACCGGAAAGTACATGCAGCCGGGAGCAACTGATATGCTGGATGTGGAAGTGATTACCGGACAAAAAAACGGACTCAAAGACGTGAAGTCCATCATGCTTTCTGAGACCACTGCGGAGGCTTTATTTGGTAAGAGTAATGCCGTTGGTGAAATTGTAAAAGTGAATAACTTGACTGACATGAAGGTGACGGGCATATACAAGGACTTTCCGTTCAGCTCAAGCTTTAATGATGTCCACTTCCTGATGCCTTGGGAGCAGTATATGGCAGAGTCTGGTCATGCCCAAAATGTGATTGACAACTGGGGCGACAATTCTTGGCCTATTTTTGTAGAATTGACTGATGGTTATGATGTCGCAGATGTTTCTGCGGTGATTAGAAACATCAAATTTGACAAAGCAGACGTTTTTTTTCAAGAATATAAGCCTACCCTTCAGTTGCTGTTAATGAAAGACTGGTATTTGAGAAACCTTTTTAATAATGGTGTTCAGGATGGCGGTAGAATTCAACTTGTTTGGCTTTTTGGTACTATTGGAGCCTTCGTCCTTTTTCTGGCGTGTATCAACTTTATAAACTTGAGTACCGCAAGGTCCGAAAAACGAGCCAAAGAGGTAGGTATAAGAAAATCTATCGGTTCTTTTAGGGGGCAAATTATCGCTCAGTTTTTAAGTGAATCACTCTTGGTTGTTTCTTTCGCATTTGTGGCGGCAGTAGCATTGGTTCTCCTCTTTTTACCGGGCTTCAATAATCTTGCTGATAAACAAATTGAATTTCCGTGGGGTAATTTAAACTTTTGGCTTCTAAGCTCAGGTTTTATACTTTTCACCTCGTTAATCTCTGGAAGTTACCCCGCCATTTATTTATCGTCTTTCCAACCCGTAAAAGTTTTAAAAGGAACTTTCAAGGCTGGTCGGTTTGCGGCGTTGCCCCGTAAGGTTTTAGTCGTATTACAATTTACCGTTTCTATTGCCTTAATTATCGGAACGGTCTTGGTTTTGAAGCAAATCAACTTTACTAAAAATCGCCCCATTGGTTACAGTAAAGAGGGTTTAGTGCAAATTCCGGCTGTGTCAACGGAGTTTGAAGGTAAAGCAGATTTTATGAGAACGCAGTTTTTAGAAAGTGGTGCCGTTACAGAAATGGCAACGTCAAACAGTCCCGCCACAGAAATCTATTCCAATCGATCTGGTTACAGATGGGAAGGTAAAGAAGAGGGCTTCCAGGAAGACTTTGCCTGGACAGCCGTTTCTCCTGAATACATGAAAGTACTAGGTGCGAAAATTATAGCGGGTCGGGATTTCTCTCGCGATATGGCTACAGATTCCAACGCCGTAATTGTGAACCAAACTTTTGTTAAATATATCGGGAAAATGGACGTAATCGGGCTTCAATTGAGAAGCGACGATGAAAATAGCACCGCCTCGCCCCAAACAATCATTGGCGTGGTAGATGATATTTTAGTACAGTCGCCGTTTGAGTCGGTAAAGCAAGGAGTTTACGTATTTGGTAAAGCAGATCAAGCCGCTTTTTATAACCTCAGATTGAACCCCAATAAGTCGGCATCTGAGAATATCGCACGTATTGAAAGCGTATTCAAGCAGCATTTCCCTAACCTTCCTTTTGACTATCAATTTGTAGATGAAGAGTTTGGTGAAAAGTTTGAATTGGAAGAAAGAATTGGCTCGTTAGCTTCTGTTTTTACCGTTCTCGCAATTTTGATAAGTTGTCTGGGGCTTTTCGGACTTGCCTCTTTTGTTGCCGAGCAGCGTACTAAAGAAATTGGCATCAGAAAAGTTTTAGGAGCTACCGTTGGTAATTTGTGGGCAATGCTTTCAAAAGACTTTGTACTGCTGGTAGCCATTTCAATTTTTATTGCGGCACCAATTGCTTGGTACGGCATGGATGCTTTCTTGAACAGATACACCTATCGCACAGAATTAGCGTGGTGGGTCTTCTTCTTAGCTGGTGCCGGAGCGGTTTTAATAACCCTGCTAACAGTAAGTTTTCAAGCAATTAAAACGGCGGTGAAAAATCCGGTGGAGAGCCTGAAAAACGAATAAATTGCCAGCGAATTTTATGGAGAAAACAAAGTTGACGAAACGGTGCTGTTGGCAGCGAAGTCTGTAAACTTTTTGAACGAAGAAATAGTAAGTGGCAAATCAGAAAGTAAAACCTAAAAACCAATAACTCACAAACCTAACAATTGATTTGTCCGATTCTGAATATAACTGTTCGGAATCGGACATTTTTTTTGAATTTAATTTTGTAAATAACTTATTATAAGTTGCTTATGATTTTGGCACGGCTTTGGTCAATTACCTGTTACCAACGCTCAATTACTACTTTGTAAAGCCCAAAAATATGCTCAAAAACTATTTTAAAATCGCGTGGCGAACCATCGTCAAAGATAAATCATTCACCGCTATTAATTTGCTGGGTCTTGCCTCTGGTCTCGCCATTACGTTGATGATTGTGCAGTACGTCCGATTTGAATTAAGCTACGAAGACAATTATCCCAAAAAAGATCAAATTGTAAGGTTAACTACTGATATAATTAGCGGAGAATCCGTTGTGTCGCAAGACTGTGAGACTAATCCTCCGTTGGCAAGGTTAATTCTTGATCGAATATCAGAAGTAACAAATGCTACCAGAGTGTACCCAATTGGTGAGCCGGCAGTAGATATTGAGATTAACCAAAAACAATACATCGTTGAGAAAGTATTTGCGGTTGATTCCTCGTTTTTTGATATATTTTCTGTCCCGTTACTTGTGGGTAAAAAGGAAGGTATCATGACTGGCGAAAGAGAGGTAGTTCTCTCGGAAGCAACAGCTCTGAAATACTTCAACTCTACTGATGTGTTGGGTAAAACGATTAATTTCATAGGCGATGGTAGTAAGCTGATATTAAAAGTAACTGGTGTGGCTCCTACAAGCCCAAGTAACACACATTTAAAGTTTGATATGCTTATTTCTTATCCAACTATGCTGGCAGATTTTGGGGAAAAAGAAGATAACTGGAACGGAAATAATACGCTTACGTATATAGAATTAGCACCTAAAGCCTCCTACGAAAACTTTACTCAGAATCTTATAAAGTTTAACGAGGGTCTTGTTAAGCAAGACCTTATTTCGGACGAAAGGTTCGTAGGCCAAAAAATAGCAGATATTCACCTCTACTCTAAAAAGGGCTTTGAGACAGAGCCAAATGGAGAAGCTAAGTCAGTTTATTTACTTCTGGGGGTTGCGTTCTTGGTGATTATCAGTGCGTTAGTTAATTATGTGAATCTCACAACTTCAAAAGTGTTAGATAGAGCAAAAGAAATAGGCATGCGGAAAGTAGTAGGCTCTACGCAAAGCCAGATCAGAACGCAGGTATTTATAGACTCATTCCTGATGAATCTTGCAGCGGGCGGACTTGCCACCGTGATTATTGCGTTGGTAAAACCGCTGTTTGTTGAAACGGCAGGTTTACCCGTAAATTTTTCCGTTTTTTCAGACCTATTCTTCTGGCAAAGCCTCGCTCTTTTCCTAACATTGAGCATCTTTTTATCGGCTATTTACCCGGCGTTTATCTTATCATCTTTTAAGCCTACCGCCGTACTAAAAGGTAAGTTTACGCATTCTTCGACCGGAACTTTCCTGCGTAAATCTTTGGTGGTATTTCAGTTTACTATTACAGTGGTTTTATTGGTTCAGGCGTTTGCAGTGCATAATCAGCTTAAGTTTTTAAGGAATGTTGATCTTGGTGTTGATACCAAGCAAACCTTAGTGGTGCGTACACCCTCAGGCAGTGATGTGTCAGACAATTTTGAGGTTTTTAAACAAAGTCTTAAATCACAGGCTATGGTCAAGTCGGTCTCAACATCTACGGCTGTTCCAGGTTCTCCCCAAGCCGCTTTTAGCACCACAACCGGTGTAAACTTGTCTAACACTCAAGAAGAGACAAACTTCAATTACAATTTAACCCAAATAGACACCGCTTATTTTGCCCTAATGGATATAAAACTCCTTGCAGGTGAAAACTACACTTCTAGTAGTATTCGTGGTTTTGGAGACGCTGGAGACAAAAAACGGCAGGTAATTGTTAACGAAGAGGCGATTCGCATTTGGGGAATTCCAACCGCTCAAGAAGCTATAGGCCAAGAAGTTAGTTTTTTTGGTACTCAATGGAATATCAAAGGCGTAGTTAAAAATTACAGTCAGTTTTCGCCAAAGTCACCACAACTACCTATTATTCATGTCTATACCTCTTTGGCTCAAGAGCATATTAGTGTCAAGTTTCAAAGTGGTAAAGCCGATGAACAATTGGCTCTGGTAAAGTCTCAGTTTGAAGCTAGTTTTGAAGGAAAGCCATTCCAATATTTCTTCTTAGACACAGAATATGACCAGCAATACAAAGCTGAGGAGAGTTTTCAAAAGGTATTTGGAGCATTAACGCTCTTCGCTATTTTTATTGCTTGTCTCGGGCTGTTTGGCTTAGCAACATTTACCGTTGTGAAACGTACGAAAGAAATTGGGATTCGTAAAAGCATTGGAGCCAGTACCACAAACGTATTAATGTTGCTCTCAAAAGACTTTATCAAAACGGTATTAATCTCCATGTTAGTCGGAATTCCGACTGCGTATTTCTTGGTGCAGAGCTGGTTGCAAAGTTTCGCCAATCACATTGAAATCAGTTGGTGGTTATTTGCGTTGCCGTCGGTACTGATTATGGTTTTGGTAATCATTTCTATCAGCAGTAAAACCATTTCAACGGCGTTGATGAACCCGGTAGACAGTTTGAAGAGTGAGTGAGGTAGTTGTCAGTTCGAGCCACCGGGCCGCTCGAACTGACATAAACGGGGTGGGCTTCGACAGGCTCAGCCTGACAACGAGAAAAAGAGAATAAAGCCATTCATGCATTTAGCTTGTCGAAATGCGGCAAAAAAAAGATTATGAAACTGCTATAAATTTTACAATTATGATCAAGAACTATTTCAAAATCGCGTGGCGGACACTGAAGCGAAACAAACTTTACGGCGTAATCAACGTGGTTGGTCTGACACTCAGTATTGCTTCTTCCATTTTGCTTTTTTCGTTCATTGCATACCACCTTGACTTCGACGGATTTCACGCCGAATCTGATAAAATTTACCGTATTGTAACCAAACAAGAGCGTGAAACCATCAATTATACGCCGGGCGTACCAAGTCCGTTAGGAGAATTGGTACGGAGTGAGTACGATTTTGAAGACGAAGTTGCTCGTATTGTAACCTTTGAAGAACTTCAAATGAATACCAAACGGGGCAACGAGGAAATCAAATTTGTGGAAGAGAAAGGAGTGGCTTTTGCCGAACTTTCTTACTTTGAAATTTTTAACTTTCTTTTATCACAAGGTACATTCTCTAAAGAATTTGAAGAACCAAATAAGGCGTACGTCACCGAAAGAATAGCTCAAAAGTACTTTGGGAAAACCGATGTCATCGGCAAAACGATGAAAATGGACAATAGCCTGACATTTTCCATCATCGGAGTTTTAAAGGATTTACCATCCAATACTGCTCAAAAAACGGAAATTTTCGTTTCTTATATTTCACTTAAAGAATACAACGACTGGTTTATCAATCCTGATTCATGGGGTGGAATTTCCAGTTCCATGCAGTATTTCATTAAGTTAAAGGATGGTGTGAAAACGTCGCAGGTTGAAAAGGTAATGGCTCCATTTCCGGCAAAATACCGTCCGACGAGTACAAACGTACATACCTACTTTTTACAACCGCTTACCGACATTCACTTCAACCCCGAATTGTACGGAGAAATGCCCGTCAAAACCCTCTGGACATTAGGTATTGTTGGCTTATTCTTGCTGCTTTCGGCTTGTCTAAATTTTATAAATCTGGCAACAGCACAAGTGCTAAACCGATTGAAATAAGTGGGCGTACGGAAATCTTTGGGTAGTAAAAAAGGGCAACTTTTTTGGCAATTTATGTCCGAAACGGCTCTCATTGCGTTCGTCTCTACCATTTTGGGTTACATCATTGCGATGTTATTTTTACCCTCGCTCAACGAACTCTTTAATTCAGATATCTCATCCGATATATTGTTCGATTGGCGTGTGCTGACCTTCATCACGCTGACCTTCATTATTTCTACCGTTGTTTCGGGGGCTTACCCAGGTTTGATTTTAGCAAATTTCAAACCCATAACTGCTTTAAAGGGTAAACTGGCCCAAGTAAGCGTCGGGGGATTTAATCTGCGAAGGTCGCTGATCGTGGTGCAATTCGTGATTTCCCAAGTTCTTATTATTGGTATGTTGGTCATCATCAAGCAAATGAAATACAGCCAAAACGCTGACTTGGGTTTTGACAAAGAAGCGGTGGTCATGATTCCGGTAGCTACGGGGATGGAAGCCAAAGGTTTTACAACTTTTAAAGAACGCCTGAGTGCATTTCCTGGGATTGAAAGCACGACTGTCTGCATGGCGGCTCCCGCTTCGCAGGTCTTTTGGGGAAACAGCATTACGTTTAAAGGGAAGGCCGAACAGGAAGCGTTTCCGATGAGTGTGCGTGGAGGTGATGAAAACTACGTCAAAACGTTCGGGCTAAATATAATTGCCGGAAGAAATATTGCTGCCTCAGACACCATAAATGAACTGTTGATTAACGAAACGTTCGTCAAGAAAATGAATTGGGAATCACCCAACGAAGCCATCGGGAAATTTATGGAAACCAACGGCGTCAATGATGTTCAGATTGTTGGTGTGGTCAGAGATTTCCATGATCGATCCATGCACGGAGATATATCAGCCGTCGGAATTGGGGCGTACAATGAAGTGTACTGGAATTTCGGGGTGAAAGTAAATCCCGTCAATATTTCCGGTAGCCTGAAATCCATCGAAGAAGTGTGGACTTCTATGAACCCGAATGGTATTTTTAGCTACGAATTTGTGGACGAATCCATCGCGAAATTCTACGCCAGCGAGCAGACATTTTTGAAACTAATTCAGCTTTTTACCATCATCGCAATCTTTATCGGGTCGATGGGTCTGTACGGCTTGATATCGTTCATGGTCGAGCGAAAAACCAAGGAGATTGGGGTTCGTAAAGTTTTGGGAAGCACAAACGCCGCCATTTTGTGGCTTTTCGGAAAAGAATTCGGGCTGTTACTGCTGGTATCTTTTACTGTTGCTTCGCCGCTTGCGTGGTGGCTCGGCACAGAATGGTTGCAAGATTTCAAATATCAGGTAGAAATTTCACCCGCCCAGTTTGGTTACGCATTAGGTATTTCAACCTTGATTGCTCTGGTCGCGATTGGTTATAAAGCATTGCAGGCTTCATTGGCAAACCCGGTAGATAGTTTGCGAAGTGAATGACAACCGTGGGCTTCCACAAACTGCTTCGACAGGCTCAGCCTGACAACGAGAAAAAGAGAATAAAGCCATTCATGCATTTAGCTTGTCGAAATGCGGCAAAAAAAGATTATGAAACTGCTATAAATTTAAAAATTATGATGCAAAACTATTTCAAAATCGCGTGGCGGACTATTTGGAAGAATAAAGTTTATTCATTCATTAATATGTCTGGCCTAGCTATCGGGATGGCGGTGGCTATATTAATTGGGCTTTGGGTCATTGACGAACTCGACCACAATAAAAGCTTTGAAAATTATGACCAATTGGGTCAGATTATCTAAAACCAGACATTTAACGGAAAAGTTGAAACCTCCGCAGCGATCTCAATGCCAACGGGTCTTGCCTTGAGATCCGATTACGATTATTTTGAAAGTGTTGGACTAACATCCTGGGAGTACGAACATATCATTCGTGTTGACGATAATAAACTCGTCAGCGTTGGCTCATTTGCAGAAAAAGAAGTGGTTGATATGCTCACGCCCGAACTTATTGACGGAAGTTTTCAGGGGTTTGAAAAAGTAAACAGCATCATTATTTCTGATAAACTTGCCAACTCTTTGTTTGGTACGACAAAAGCGGCGGGGAAAATCATTAAATACGACAGTATATCAGACTTTGAAGTTGTTGCTGTTTTCAAAGCGTTTCCTATCTCAAGTGACTTTCACGATACCGAGCATTTTGTCCCTTTTGCTTATTATACGGCTTCCCAAAGATGGCTTCAGGATGCCGCAACGCAATGGGGGAATAATTCATTTCTGTGTTATGTGAAACTGAAAGACGGTATCAGCTTTGATAAAGCCGAAAGCGGTACAAAAAACCTAATCCTTGACAACCTCCCCGACCAATACAAAAATTGGGATTCGGAGTTGATGATCCACCCAATGTCGAGCTGGCATTTGAATAGTGAATTTGAAGAAGGCGTAAACACAGGAGGCAGAATTCGCTAGGTGAAACTGTTCGGAATTATCGGAATATTTATTCTGCTACTCGCTTGCATAAATTTTATGAATTTGGCGACGGCAAGAAGCGAAAAACGGGCGAAGGAAGTTGGTATTCGTAAATCTGTTGGCTCGTTGAGAAAGCAATTGGCTACGCAGTTTTTTAGTGAATCATTATTGATGGCGGTGCTTTCCAGCGTGTTTGCTTTAGTATTGGTCGCCCTATTTTTAAATCAATTCAATGCGATAGCGGATAAAGCCATCGTTATTCCGTGGTCAAATCCTGTATTTAGTCTTAGTATCGGATTTTTCGTATTACTTGTAGGTCTCATTTCGGGTATTTACCCAGCTTTTTATTTGTCCTCTTTCGAGCCCTTAAAAGTTCTTAAAGGCACTTTTAAGGCGGGGAAAAACTCTATATTGCCACGTAAGGTGCTGGTTAGTACGCAATTCACAACCTCTATTGCCCTTATTATCGGTACCGTTATAGTTTACAAACAAATCCAACACGCTCAAGATCGCCCATTGGGCTACGATCAAGAGCAACTAGTATCCATATCAATTAATACGCCAGATTTGGAGAATGTGAATTACAACATGATTCGAAAAGACTTGCTTAGTACGGGGGCTGTTTCGGAATTTTGTACCGTAAATAGTCCGATGACTTCCATGTTTAATACCCAAGTTGGTTTTAATTGGGAAGGTAAACCAAATGATATTGACCCACTATTTGGAATTATTACCACGACGCACGATTACGTAAAGACCGCCGGGCTTATCATCAAGGACGGTCGTGATTTCTCAAGAAATTTTTCGACAGATTCTTCCGCTAAATTGATTAACGTACCAGATATTGTTGGGAAATATATCAATTGGAACGGGACTGAGTTCAAAGTCCTGGGCATTGTGCAGGACCTTGTTATGAACTCACCTTACGAAAAAGTGCAGCCAAGTTTTTACCACATAAATTACTACGAGGCAAACCAGATGTTACTCCGCATACCTTCTAATGTATCAGTCAAACAGGGGTTAGAAAAAGCAAAAGTAATTTTTGCGAAGCACGATCCTGGAAGTCCGTTTTCGTACGAATTTGTGGACGAAGTGTACGGTAATAAATTCAAATCGGAGCAGCAAATCGGAAAATTATCGATGCTATTTGCGGCTTTGGCTATTTTCATTAGCTGTTTGGACATTTTCGGTTTGGCTTCTTTCATGGCGGAACAACGCACAAAAGAAATTGGTGTGAGAAAAGTCTTGGGAGCTTCCATCATAAATGTTTGGCGATTACTATCGCTTGATTTTTTGGGTTTGGTAGCTATTGCGTTTTTCGTTGCCACGCCTGTAGCCTATTATTTCCTGAATGAATGGCTGGGGAATTATCTCTATCGAACAAATCAGCCGTGGTGGGTTTTCGTGATTGCTGGTCTTGGGACCATGCTAATTGTGTTGGCAACCGTCAGCTTCCAGTCTATCAAAGCAGCCTTACAAAACCCGGTTGAGAGTTTGCGGAGCGAGTAGAATATATCATGAGTACACGAACAAATTATTCGTGCACTCGTAGCAAAAAAAAGACCAAAATTATGATCAAAAACTATTTCAGAATCGCGTGGCGAAGTTTATTGAAACGAAAGTTACACAGCCTTTTTCTGGTTAGTAGTTTGGCGGTTGGCTTTGCGGCTACTTTTGCGTTAGGAAATTTTATATTAGGAGAATTGGCTGTTAATGAACAGGTTAAGAATGTAGGAAATCACTACTTGGTAAAAAGTAAGTGGGTTTCTGAAGGCATGGGGCCAGAGATAACTACGATATCTGCTTTGGCAGAAAACCTGCAAACCAATTACCCCGAACTGATAAAAAATCATTATACGTTTGACGGCGTGAGCACCAATGTGCAAAACGGAGACAAGGTTTTCAAAGAATCGCTTCAATTGGGTAGTGCTTCTATATTTGATATGTTCGGATTTTCGCTTTTGCATGGTAATCCCAAAACGGCATTAACACAACCGGATGTGATGGTGATTAGTCAGAAAACAGCGATGAAATACTTCGGAAAAACCGATGTTGTGAACCAGTTTTTGGACGTCGCTTCTTTTTCGGGAGAAAAACGCTCTTTCAAAATTACGGGTGTCCTCGGCGATATTTCTCAAAATTCCGTTACGCATTTAGTTACTGACGAACTGCCAATTCTTATGTCGGAGGAGAGCCTTCGTTTTTTTAACCGATACAACGATAATTGGGAAAGTTGGAGCAACACGTACTTGGTGAGTTTTGTAGAATTGCAGGATGGCGTTACCGCTGATAAATTACAGATTCCGTTACAAAAAGCCTTATCTGATAATGCCCCCAAGCAAATTAGTGAAAGTCTGACCGCTGTATTATCCCCTCTCAAATCTCTCTATCTGGACAACGATAACGGGTTTCACAGAAAAAATATTTATACGTTAATGTTTATTGGTTTACTCACGTTGGTCATGGTCGTCGTGAATTTCGTTAACACGTTTATCGGAAATGCTTCGGAGCGTTTGCGAGAAGTGGGTGTGCGTAAATCGCTGGGTGGTCGCACGCTTCAATTAAGTTTTCAATTCGTTCTTGAAGCTATTCTAATATCTTCTGTGAGTTTCCTGTTGGCTCTAGGTTTATACTTTTTGTTAAACCCGCTGATAAGCGAGGCTCTCGGAAAACAGTTGCCTGATTTATCTCAAACGCCTTTATTGCTGGTTTTATCTGGTTTTGGATTTGCCCTTTCGGTGGGCATATTGTCGGCTTTGTACCCTTCGCTGAAGTCAGTAAATACTTCCGTAACCACGGCATTGAAAAATAAAGTTGATCAATTAAACGGCTCTTCTACTATCCGTAAATCACTAACGGTAATTCAGTTTGCGGTGGCGTTATTCATACTCGGAGCCACGATAGTCATCACCCGACAAATCAATTTTGTTTTTGAAAAAGATATGGGTTACGAGCCGTCGGGTTTGCTGTACGTGAGTTCGCCCCGTGATTGGTCTCCGGCGGGAACTAACCGCATGCTTGCCGCTAAAGAAGAGTTCAAAAAGTTACCGTTGGTAGAAAATAGTACGTTGTCGTATGAAATACCTGATGGTCGAGTTGGGCAACAATCCGCACTATATTTGCCGCAGCAAGGCGAAGAAAAAGCGGTGCAATCACCGCTATTGCAGGTGGATGAAAGCTACGCCGATACGTACGGAATTAATCTGGCGGCGGGAAGTTTCTTTGACGCAAGTGAGCCGGGAGAACCGGAGATAATTCTAAACGAATCCGCCGTAAAAGCATTGGGGTTTGAAGACCCGACGGCGATAATTAGTGAACTGTTGCACACCCAAATTTACAATACCGATTTCCGAATTAAAGGTGTGGTGAAAGACTTTCACTTTTATTCGGTACACGAACAAATCAGACCGCTTGCTTTCGTAAACGTACGGAATTCTAATTTTTTCCGCTACCTAACATTTAAAATACCAAAAGTAAACCAAGCCGAAGCAATTGCGAGCCTATCAACCGAATGGAAGAAAAACTTCCCCAATACCGCTTTCGAGTACCAATTTATTGACGATGTATTGGTCGAAATATACGCTTCTGAAACCCGACTGAAAAAGGCATCAGAAATGGCAATCTATTTGTCCATATTCATTGTTTTGATGGGCGTTTTGAGTACCGTTTCGCTGCATTTGGTACGTCGCACAAAGGAGTTGGGCATTCGGCAAATATTAGGGGCAAGTTTCTCAGAAATTAACTGGCTGTTTCTTCGCGAGCAGCTCGTAAATTTTATTATTGGTAGCGTAGTAGCTATTCCAGCGGTGTATTTTCTGATGAAAAAGTGGCTGCAAAACTTCGCTTACCAAACAGATTTACCCGTCAGTTATTTTCTGTTAACAATTATCGGTTTTGCTTTAGTGGTGAGTGCTATCGTAATTATTCAGGTAACCCGAACCATCCGAAAAAACCCAATCAAAAGTTTACAGAGTGAGTGATAAAGGGTTCAAAATTGACGTTTAAAAGATTGTCCGATTCTAAACATAACTGTTCGGAATCGGACATTTTTTTTGTAGAATATTTTATAAGCTACTGTAAATGAGTCAGTTATATTTTTGGCACGGCTTTTCAATTAAGAGTACTATGATGAACAGTGAAGTGATTTTCAAAATTGCCCAATTACCTGCTGACTTATTGCCCAATTGACTAAAAACTAAACAATCATGCTTAAAAATCATTTCAAAATCGCGTGGCGAAATTTATTGAATAACGGATTGTTCTCGACGCTGAGCCTATTGGGTTTATCCGTGGGCGTAGCCATATTTTTGTACCTCTTTTTGTTTACAAAACAAGAGCTGTCGTTTGATAAATATCACGAAAATGCGGAGTCAATTTACCGCGTTGGGCAAACCGCTACCTTCGGTGAAGAAGTGAGCGAATGGGCGAGCGTTCCGAACATCGTCGGGCCGAAAATGACCGAAGAAATTCCTGAGATAAAAGCGTTTACCCGTCTGCTGTACCATTCGTTTGGAGAAACGGCTTTTGTAAACAGCGAGCAGGATAAATACGCCGAAAAGAAAATGTACTGGTCAGATGCCGGATTATTCGATATTTTCGACGTTCCGCTTGTTTACGGAAACCCCAAAACGGCTCTTGACGCTCCCAATAAAATTATGTTGAGTGCTTCCACGGCAAAGAAGTATTTCGGCAACGAAAATCCCGTTGGAAAACCACTGACTGTAGATAATGATTATAAAGTGACGGTTTCGGGTGTTTACGAAGATTTTCCCCAAAACTCTACGTTTGATGCCGAACTGATTGGGTCTTTTTCTACAGTTGGTTGGGCGAGCGATAACTTGTATTGGAGCAACGCCAGCTTTGAAACGTATTTTCTGTTAGCACCGAATGTTTTGGCAACTAAAGTGCAGGCGAAAATAAATGCGGTGCTGGATAAAAACGTGGAGAAAGAAAATCAATGGTTTCGTTTTTGGTTGCAACCACTCACAGACATTCACTTGTACTCTACGCACATTACAAACGCGAGTACTACCCGCATTGGAGATATTCAGCAGGTAAACATATTGATTGCGTTGGCGTTGGGTATTCTGCTCATTGCGTGCATAAATTACATGAACCTTGCCACGGCACAATCGCAGAAACGCCGCAAGGAAGTGGGTATCAGCAAAGCCGTGGGAGCAAGTCAGGGAAGTTTGATCGGGCGTTTTTACGTGGAAGCATTCATCATGGTAACTACCGCCATTTTGATTGGGGTGGTTTTACTGTTTGTTGGGTTGCCGTTATTCAATTACATCGCGGAAAAAAATATTTCTTTTAACGCCATTTTTGATTGGCAATTGATTGCCGGAATTGCGATTATAATTGTTGGATTAGCGTTTGTTGCGGGATCTTATCCAGCGTTGATGTTATCTTCTTTTTCTCCGCTTTCGTTGTTCGGTCGGAGAGACGGCTCGGCTGCCTCAGTTTCGTGGGTTCGGAAAAGTTTAGTGGTTTTGCAATTCACCGCTTCTATCATTCTAATCATCGGAACGTTCGTTTTTTACCGTCAATTGCAGTTCATTCAAACCACAAACTTAGGGTACAATGCGGAGCAGGTTGTTTCTATTTCTGTGAGCGGTGCTGACTCGCAAAAGCAAATCAACAGCCTGCGGGATTATTATGAATCGTTGAACTTTGTAAGCTCCATTACGGAAGCCCAATCTTATCCTGGCATTGGTACCAGCGGACGCACAATTGGGCAATTTAGGGAGGACAGTCAGGGAACTTCCATCCAGACAAATCACACTACACCCGACGTACTCGAAACCCTCGGAATAAAACTTCTTGCTGGAAAAATATTTACCGAAAAAACATCCAAAGAAGATACTATGGTGCAACTTGTGGTGAACAAAACGACCGTCGATTTTCTGGGAATGACTCCCGAAGAAGCCATCGGGCAAACGGCTTTTAACACTTTTGGTTATGACCGGGCAACGATAGTGGGCGTGATGGGAGATTTTCATTTCGAGAATTTTCATCAGCCCATTACGGCGTATGCCTTTCACAATAATACATCTGAACGACGACAAAATTTATTAATTCGTTTCGACGGCGGAGCGTTATCTGAAAATATGAAAACTCTCGAAGCCGGATTCCAGAAATTTATTCCTACGTCGGCGTTTGAATACACTTTTCTTGACGATGTGGTGGCAAAGCTCTACGTGTCCGAAAAGCAAATCGGACGCATTGTGTTGTTCTTTTCCGTCACCGCTATCCTGATTGCGTGTCTCGGCTTATTTGGGCTCGCTGCTTACACCGCTGAACAACGCACTAAAGAAATCGGCGTACGGAAAGTGCTGGGAGCGAGCGTTTCGGGATTGGTTGGTTTACTTTCCGCTGATTTCCTCAAACTGGTAGTGGTTGCTTTAGTAATCGCTTCGCCCATCGCGTGGTATTTGCTGAACAACTGGCTCGAAAGCTACGCCTTTCACATCGAAATGCCGTGGTGGATATTTGGAGTTGCCGGACTATTATCCATGTTTACGGCATTCCTGACGGTGAGTTATCAATCCATCAAAGCGGCAACGATGAACCCCGTGAAGAGTTTGCGGAGTGAATGACGCCCCGTCAGCCCAATTGGCCTGACAATGAGTAATGAAACATTCTCTAATTCACAATTAAGAAAGCACTTGCCGACTTATTGACCAGTTGACTAAAAGACTAAAATTATGATAAAGAATTACCTTAAAATAGCCTTCAGAAACCTCAAAAAGCAGAAGGTTTATTCCTTCATAAATATAGGAGGACTTGCCCTCGGAATGGCAACTGCCGTGTTATTGATACTGTGGGTTTATAACGAATTTACGTACGACGAATATCACGATAAATCGGAGAATATTTACCGGGTAACGTCTCACCTCGATATTAATAAAGACGAGGTTTGGCATTGGGGTTCAACACCGTTACTTTTGGCAGATAAGTTGACTGAGACCTATTCTGAGATAGAAGTCGCAACTCGTTTGTATTTTCCTTGGGGCGATGTCGACATAAAAATTGATGACGATTTATTGTCGACTGACAAAATGCTCTACGTAGATAATAATTGGTTCGAAGTATTTGATTATCAGTTTATTGAAGGAAATGTAGTGTCTTTTAAAGCGGATAAAAATAACGTAGCTATTACAGAATCAAAAGCTAAAGAATTTTTTGGAGATAGCAACCCGATTGGTAAAGTTATCCAACTTGATTCAATTAATCTTGTAGTCAAAGCGGTACTCGCTGATTACCCACCCAATACGGTTTTTAAGTACGATATATATGTGCAAAATGGCGTACGGCTGGCAAATCCTGAAACCCTCGAAAGTGAAAGTGATTGGGGATATTTTAACTATCAAACTTACGTAGTTTGCAACAAGAATACGCAGACCGGAAAACTCGCGGAAAAGATGACCGATATGTTCCGGGAAGTGCGGGAAGATGATAAAGAAAAGAACGAACTGAAATTACAGCCGCTGATGGCAATGCACTACGACGATTCTATCGAAATCGGTGATTTGCTTCCTCCGGTAGATAAAAGGGTGCTATACGTTTTTGGTGGAATAGCCTTGTTGATTTTAATTACTGCTTGTATTAATTACATCAATCTCACTACTGCGAACATCAGCCTGCGAAACAAAGAAGTGAGCATCAAGAAGTTTATGGGTGTTTCTAAACATAGCTTGTTCTTTCAGTTTTTTACTGAATCGGTACTCATAAGTTTACTAGCAATGCTGCTTGCCGTCGGGTTGATTTACATTGGCTTGCCGAGCCTTGAAGCGGTGGTAGATAATCGTTTTGAAATTTCGGAAAACCCACTCGTTTGGCAAATTCTGGGAGCTACAACGCTCATTTCAATTCTCCTAAATGGCATTTACCCTTCGTTGCTTTTGTCTAACTTAAAACCACTCGAACTAATCAAAGGAGCGTCTGTGGTCGGAATAAAAAGCTCAACTTTTCGCAGAGCTTTAGTGGTATTCCAATTTGCGTTTACCATTGCGTTAATTACTTGTACATCACTAATATTTAATCAATTAGAGTTTATTCAAGACCGTGATCTAGGTTATGACAAAGAGCAGGTATTTTCATTTTACGTTCCGTGGAATGCCGATGAATCGGGAGATAAAACGGATGCAATTTTTGACCAACTACAAAAAGAAAGTCAAATAGCTGGTGTTACCCGGAGCGGCGGAGATATTGTAAACTACGAGAATACTCACAGTGGAAGTCTAGACTGGGAAGGTCGCGAAGAGGATTGGAAACCTACGGTTTCGCCAATGTCTGTTTCTAATAACTATCAGGACTTCTTTGATTTAAAATTAAAAGCAGGGCGTTGGTTTTCCGCAGATAATACTGCGGATGAGAATAATATAGTACTGAACGAAGCGGCGATAAAAGAATTCAAACTGAAAGAACCCGTAGTTGGACAGAAATTTACTTACCAAAAGCGTACTGGGCAGGTAATCGCCGTAGTGAAAGATTTCCACTTCAAAAGCCCGAGGGAAAAAATCACCCCTTTACTATTTTACCGAGGCACTTGGCTTTCTACCATTAGTGTAAAGGCAGA
>JBLHXN010000047.1:0-24656 GCA_047630355.1 Spirosomataceae bacterium
GAGAGGTAAATGCTATTCGTGACGATTTACCCGCTGATATCTTCGACATTGACGTGGTGCAATTCACGCCCGAAGGGACCAATATTATGCAGGCGGCGATTATGTCAGAAACCGCTCCGTACAAAGAATTGGAAGCACAGGCGGAAGAGCTCAAGCGGCGACTGTTGAAAATCAAAACCCTGAAGAACGTTGAAACTTGGGCGTACCCAAAGCGGCAAGTGCAAGTATCGCTGAACATCGACAAAATGGCTCAGTTCCGTATTCCGCTGCGGCGGGTTATGGGCGTAATTCAAGCCGATAATTCCAATATCCCCGCTGGAACGGTGGAGATCGGAAACCGAAAATTCAACGTCAAAACTTCGGGTGCGTATGAATCTTTAACAGAAATTGAAAACGTAGTGATTGGTTCATCGGGAACTCAAGTTACGTACTTAAAAGATATTGCGGAAGTAAGCTTTGCTTACGAAGAAGAAACGTATCTGGCTCGATTGAACGGAAAGCGGGGCGTATTTGTAACCGCTACGCAAAAAGCAAATACCAATATATTTGACGTTCAGGCGGCGATGGATCCCGTTATTGAGCAGTTTACCGAGGAGCTTCCCCCAAATCTCACGTTTGAAAAGAGTTTTGATCAGGCAAAAAGCGTTTCGAGTCGTTTATTAGGTTTAGCAAAAGATTTCGGCATCGCCATTTTCTTGGTGTTGATAACGCTTATTCCGTTGGGAATCCGAGCGGCAATAATTGTGATGATTTCTATTCCGTTATCGTTGGCAATTGGTCTGTTCGGTTTGGATATTTTAGGTTTCGGAATTAATCAATTATCGGTTGTTGGGTTGGTGATTGCGTTGGGTTTATTGGTAGATGATTCCATTGTGGTCGTTGAAAATATTTCCCGATTTTTGCGGAAAGGTTACTCCCGGCAGGAAGCCGCTATTCAAGGAACAAAACAAATTAGTTTGGCGGTGGTTGGCTGTACGGCTACGCTGGTCTTCGCTTTTTTACCGCTCAACTTTCTGCCCGAATCTGCCGGAGACTTTATTCGTAGCATGCCCATGGCGGTTACCACTACGGTTATTGCTTCGCTGTTTGTTTCGATTACCATTGTGCCGTTTTTAGCAAGCCTGATTTTACCCCGCGAAGAACACGAAGACGGAAACGCTGTGCTTCGATGGATGAAACGTGTCATTAATAATTCGTACAGCAAAATCCTGCACGTTTCTTTGCGAAACCCGTGGAAAACTCTCGGGGTTGCTGCGTTAATTTTTATGGGGAGTTTGGCATTAATCCCCGTGATTGGTATCAGCGTTTTCCCAAAATCCGAAAAACCACAGTTTATTATCAATATCGAAACGCCCGTTGGTACCAGTCTTTCTGAAACCAACGCCGCCGCTCGTTTTGTGGAAAAACAGTTGAGTAAATACGAAATCGTGAAGAACTACGCCACGAACGTCGGGCGGGATAATCCCCGAATTTATTACAACGTTATTCCCGCCGAAGGTGCCCAAAGCAACAAAGCTCAGCTTTTTGTGCAGTTGCAAGATGACACTGAAGTACCCGTCCGAACTCAATTAATTGACGATTTAAGACAAGGGTTTGACGATTTTCCCGGAGCCAAAATAAAGGTAATCGAATTTGAGCAAGGTGCTCCCGTGGAAGCCCCGCTCGTCACCCGAATCTATGGAGATAACCTCGATTCGCTGCGTTCGCTGTCGCTAAAAATAGAAGAAGTATATCGAAAAACTGACGGTATTATTTACGTCAACAATCCGTTAGCGGCGGTAAATACGGATTTACGGGTAAAAATTAATAAAGACAAAGCGGGAATGCTTGGTATCTCAACCGCCGAAATTGACCAAACAATCCGAATGGGAATTACGGGGTTGAATGTGGGGACGTTCAAAGACGATAAAAGCGACGAATTTGACATAGCAGTGGGTCTGAAAAGGCAAAACTACGCCGGACAGAAACAGCTGATGGACATGAGTGTTTTTGATAAACTCTTTATTTCCAGTCAGTCAGGAATGCTCGTTCCGCTTTCGCAGTTAGCAACTGTAGAGTTTGAGCCTTCCCCAAACCGTATTTTGCATTACGACCAAGATCGTTACACATCTGTGTCGGCATTTACGGCAAATGGTTATTTAACACCCGAAGTCAATGCTCGCTTAAAAGCGGGATTAGAAAAAATCTATTTACCCGAAAGTTACTACTTACAGGAATCCGGCGAAGCCGAACGCCAGGCTGAAACCTTTGGTGGTTTAGGAACAATTATCCTCGTAACCGTTTTTGGAATTCTTGCGATTCTGATTTTGGAATTTGGCACGTTCAAAAGCTCCATCATTGTGCTTTCTGTTATTCCGTTGGGAATGATTGGGGCGGTGACGATTTTGTTTTTAACTGGAAATTCGCTTTCGTTTACGGCAATTGTGGGTATCATTGCGTTGGCGGGAATTGAAGTCAAAAACTCCATTCTGCTCGTAGATTACACTAATTTCTTGCGAAAAGAAGAAAAAATGAGCATCGAAGAAGCCATTGAAGTTGCGGGCGAAACCCGTTTTATTCCCATCGTTCTAACAACGCTTACCGCAATTGGCGGGTTAATTCCGTTGGTATTAGAAAATTCTCCGCTTTACTCGCCACTTGCCTTGGTAATTATCGGTGGCTTGATTTCATCGCTAATCTTAACCCGAATTGTTACGCCGGTGATGTATAAATTACTGCCGCCGAGGATTGTGGAGGGGTGAGGGTTATAGGTAGTACGTTTAAATCATTGTAAATCAGAATTATTATTCAATTGGAGGTAATACTTTATAGTATAAATGTATTTGGTCGTCTAATTGATATTGTTTGTGCCAAGTTTTATCAGATTTAACTTGACAATGAATAACTTTTCTTGGGTCAACGTCATTATTTTGCATAACATAAACAAGCTTGTTACTGTAACTAAAATCTTGACCAGCCCCTCCAAACCTGAATTGATACTTAGCATCAGTATAACTAGGATCGACTGTCACTTCCAATGACAAAGTATCTCCTGGACGTAGAAAGCAATTCTGATTTTTTGAGAAATCATGTGTTTCGTGAATTTCAAAGTTTTTCCTATTAATTACGTTTCCAAAAGAATCAGTTATTGTAATGATTTGTGGGACAATATACTCTTGTTGCATTCCTGATATTGAGTAAAACTTTTTAAAAGATTCAACTAATTCGGTTGTGAAAGATAATACAAATTCAGCGTCCTTAATACCGATTGAGTTTGCATGAGATAAATTATTTCTAATTCCTTTTAGTCGATCAAGGCAAAATTTTAGATAAACGTAGCTATTTGGCATCGTTGGAGGAAACATCGTAGAAAGGTACTTCTTGAAAAACTCATTATACAGATTTGGATTACAAAAAATATCTATTAAATTCTCGAAATACCCAGTGTCAATCAATCGAGGAAAAATCTCTGATGATGCCTTATATCGATTGTTGATGTTTTCCCTAATATCTTTTTTTATGAGATAATTATCGGTTGACGTTTTATGATTCATAAAATTAGCTCCAAAATTATTAGTCAATTCCTCACTAATAATTCTTCTCAGCCAAAGTTCAGTCATTTCAATTCGTGAACGACATTTTTCACGAATTACACTTACTTCAATATAATTTAATGGCATGTTTTACAACATCGTTTTTAGGTGTGAACAATTTAAAGGAAGAGTCGACTATCTATAACAAATAACACTTCATTTTTAAATTGAGAAATTAAACTTTCCAATTTCGCTTCCAAAGCAACGCACGTTTATGAGTTCGTTTTTAGCCATGATCTCAATACAATGAAATGACGTTTTCCTGTTCGCTGCGTTTGTCTTTTACGAGCGTATTTAATTCTTTTAACAAGTCGAAATGCTCCAAGACTTTGAGTAAAGTGTCAATGGTAAAATTCTTTCCCGCTTCTAAATTCTGAACCGTAATTCGGGAGATGTTCAGTAATTGAGCGAGTTCTTCTTGCGTCAGGTCGTGCCGTTTACGGATAACCCGCACAAACTGCCCAATTTCTGTTTTTACGTCTTTGATTTTTACTTGTTCATCAAACATATTTGCATAGTATATTATTCAAATATAGAAAAATTGGGGTAAATGAATAGTTTATTGTGCTTTTTTGATTGGCATTTCATACTTCGCAATAATATGTTTGGTGAAAGTAACGGCACTTTTGGGAGTTTTTAGAAATTCTCACCTACTTTTGAGTTTAAAAATAAGTCCCATGAAACACCACCTCCAAAAAGCCGCCGAATTAGATTCCCAAGACAAACTCTCATCGTTTCGGGATCAATTTGTCACGGATGAAAGCGTTATTTATCTCGACGGAAATTCGTTGGGACGTTTACCCAAAAAAACGAAAGAAGTTTTACAAGATATTGTAGAAAACCAATGGGGGAACCGATTGATTAGAAGCTGGAACGAGCACTGGCTTGATTTGCCAAAACGCATTGCCGCAAAATTAGCACCGATAGTTGGAGCATCGCCGGATGAAATATTCGTGGGGGATAGTACTTCGGTGAATCTATACAAACTTGCCCTTGCTGCATTGAAGCTGCAACGCGACCGCTCTGAAATTTTGACGGATTCGCTCAACTTCCCGACTGATTTGTACATTTTCCAGGAATTGATTAACCAGTCGTTCCCGAACTATTCGCTAAATAAAATACCTTCGGTTGACGGAATGACAACGCCGATGGAAGCCATTGAGGAGGCATTGAGTTTGGAAACGGCCTTCTTATCATTAAGCCACGTGGTTTATAAAAGTGCGTTCATGTACGATATGGCGGCGGTGAATCAACTCGCCAAAGAAAACGATGCGTTGACGCTTTGGGATTTAAGCCACGCCGTTGGGGCGGTAGACTTACAGCTGAATAAATCAGGTGCGGATATGGCGGTGGGCTGCACGTACAAGTACCTGAACGGCGGACCGGGTGCTCCGGCGTTTTTGTACGTCAGAAAAGAACTGCAAGAGCAACTTCAAAACCCGATTGCGGGCTGGTTTGGACATAAAAAACCGTTTGAATTTGATGAAAATTACGTTGCTGATAGCGGAATTCAACGTTTTGCGGCGGGAACACCAGGCGTACTTTCGATGGCGGGAATTGAACCTGGATTGGATATTATGAACGAAGCGGGAATGGAAAACCTGAGACGAAAGAGCGTTCAGCAATCTGATTTTTTGTTGAAAATGATTCAGAGCGAACTTACTCCACTTGGTTTTCAGATTGCATCGCCATTGGATTCGACAAGTCGGGGTTCGCACATTTCGATTCAACACGCGAATGGTTATCGAATTAATAAAGCGATGATTTCTCCGAAAAGTGATTCCGTCAAAGCGATTATTCCTGATTTTCGTCCACCAACAAATATTCGGTTGGGAATTGCTCCGCTGTACAATTCATTTACAGAATTAGCAAAAACCGTAGAACGCATTAAGAAAATTGTAGTTACGAAAGAATACGAGCAGTTTTCGGCGGAAGTGGAGGGAGTTAGTTGATATAACCAACAACCGGAATTTCTAACGTTACTTCCGTTCCGGCGGGGTTATTTTCAGGATCGTACAGATCCTCGAATCTAATCTCATAGCTACTCTTTATACCTTTTTCTTTGAAGAAGTTCTTCAGGCGTTCTGTGGTTAGTTCAATACCAACAGACGCTTGATTAAGCGTTTTTCTTGCCTTTATTTCTCCCGAACGTTTCCGCCCAATTCCGTTGTCAATAATTTTTATCACTACTCGGTCGTCATTTGAAGCATAAACGTGTATGTCTAGATTCTTCTCTCCTTCTTTTAGGGACAGGCCGTGCCAAATGGCGTTTTCTATGAAAGGTTGCAGAATTAACGATGGTATTTTTATAGAGTCAGGGTTAATACGTTCGTCCACATTTATGGAGTAATTTATCTTATTAGAAAACCGGATATTCTCAATATTTAGGTACAGTTTCATCGTCGCAAGTTCGTCGGCGAGAGTTATTTCTTTTTCTTTTGAATTAGCGAGAATCGTGCGGATGAGTTTGGAGAACTTGTTGAGGTAATAAACTGCCTTGTCTTTCTCGTTTTTGATGATGTACAGCTTAATAGAGTTTAACGAATTGAAAATGAAGTGCGGGTTCATCTGAGATCGCATCATTTTTTGCTCTACTTCTAAAAGTTGCCGTTCGTTGCTAATTTTATATTGACGATAAAGTACGTAAAGTGTTACGGCGGTAAGTAATCCTAAGACTAGCGGGAGAATCAACAATTTCCGATTTTGGCTTAGCTTAACGTTTACTAATTCATTCTCTTTTTCCAGCAGTTCAATCTGGCTCTTTTTCTTTTCGGAATCGTATTTTAAAATAAGATCAGCCACGTATTGCTGATTTTCTTCGTTGAGGTATTGTTCTTCGTATTCGCTCTTTTTTCTATCATATAGTAATGCATTCTTGTAATCACCCTGCTTTTCGTAAACGAGAGATAGGTATTTATAAGCCTCAGCGAGGTAAGAGCGGAGGTTATTTTTGGTAGCGACTGTAATGCACCTTTGTAGATAGGTTTTCGACGCAGCAAGTTTGCCTAGCTCAAGATACGCCCAACCGATATTTTTACTGGTCCAGGCAATATAAAAACTGTCTTCAAACTCTTCGGCTATTTTCATACTCGGCAAAACCAGATTGAGGGCTTCCGTGGGCTTTTGCTGTTCCAGTAAAACCTGAGCGATGCTGTTGTTACAGATCATCCTGCCGAGGTTGGAGTTGATTGCTTCGTTGTATTTCAGCGATTTACGGTAGTTGGCAAGAGCACTATCCAAGAGGTTTCTATCTTCAAAAATCCCGCCTAAATTTTGATAATTTATGGCAATGCCGAGTTTATTATCTACTTGCTTTTCAATAGATAATGCTTTCTGAAACTGCTCAGCAGCAAGATTCCCCTGTCGTAACGTTAGGTAGAGGTTCCCGATACTATTATATGAAACCGCGATATTTCGTAAATTCGTTTCGGTTTTCTTGCCACTACTTTCGGCTATTTCTAAAGCGGATTTGTGGTACTCCAACGCGGGGCGGATTTCATCCATGCGGCGGTACGCAACACCAAGCATATTCAAGCTTGAAACCTTGAAATCAACATTCAGAATTTTTCTACTGATTTCGAGAGCTTTATTGTGTAGCTGAATGGCCCTTTTGTAGTTTGACTTATTGCGGTACGCAATACCGAGCATATCGTAGGCGTAACTTGCCCCTTCGTCGTAATCTGCTTTTAGAGATACATTCAGCAGCTTTTTAAGTTGGACTGTATCTCTGCGGTAGTTTTTGAAAAACTCTTTTAAGTTTACAAATGAAGTATCTCGCTTCTCTATAAAATCATTGGTACTTTCTTGCTGAGATTGCACAGAAAAGCATACGAAAAGCAGGAAGGCGACCATTGCCCAAAAGTTTTTTGTAAATGCTTTTATGTATTTAATGAATAGCACGCAGCTTTATATTTTATCCAAGAAGAAAACCTTTCGGTTTCGTGAAACAGGTATCTTTTTCTCGTTCATTAACACCACGTAGCCATCGGTTTTGAGGTACTCCCGCACTTGACTCAGATTAATGATGTAGGA
The DNA here is from genome assembly GCA_047630355.1 of Spirosomataceae bacterium. Lineage (GTDB taxonomy): Bacteria > Bacteroidota > Bacteroidia > Cytophagales > Spirosomataceae > JANQUM01. The sequence goes on from JBLHXN010000047.1 coordinate 7,605, forward strand.
GTTATGCACCCGAAAAAACTCGTCAGCCGGAAGCTTCTCCTCCACTTTTTTGAGTGTTTGTGAAATGAGTAATTTCTTCCCTTTCTCAAGGACGACATTGGTGTAATTTCCGTCGCCTTCGCAGTAGATGATCTCGTCAGATGTCAGAAACAATATTTTACCATCAAACGAAAACCCGATTCGGCTGCCACCTTTATTATTTGCCTGACTGGAAAGGTTAAGTAATACTTCTTCCAACCGGTCATTTATCTGGCTGCTCTGTTTGTATTTATCCACTCGTTTTACTGCTTCTGCCAAATCATCGGAGTCGATGGGTTTGAGGAGGTAATCCAACGCCCGTTCTTTAATGGCGTGGAGGGCGTACTGATCGTAAGCAGTGGTAATTATGACGGCAAATTCACGATTGGGTAATTCATCCAAAAACTGAAAGCCGTCCATTTGGGGCATTTCAATATCCAGAAAAATGCAATCGACGGTATTTTTCTTCAAGAAAAGTTGAGCTTCAACCGGATTAGTAAAAGTTGCGGTTACCTCTACGTTCGGGCAGAAAGTAGATAATTCCCATTCGAGGCTTTCAATTGCCTTGGGTTCGTCATCAAGAATAAGGACACTTAACATACTTTTCATAAGTGATTGTGGGTAAGTAAATGTACTATTTTGAACCGCAGGAAGCTATCTAAACTGAGCGGGTGGTAGGCTTTTTCGAGTAAACGGTTGAGATTACGAAGTAATCAGTAAACCGCAACATTTACAAAGCATCCACATTAATCACCACCCGTACTGTTTTAAATCGTTTGTCAGTAGCTAGATTTTCAGCTTTTTCTTTCACTAAATCCTTCGCGGCTTTGATATTGAGCTTATCTTTTTCCAGTTTTAGCCAAACTTCAAACAGGTATTTATTCCGAATCCGCTCCACCATTGCCCGCTCGGGTCCGAGCACTCGTTCGCTTCCCATTTGTTGAGCCAACTGTCGGGCGAGTTCTTCGGCAGCTTGCAGCGAAACCGCTTTCTCGGTATGTTTAGTAGTTATTTTTATGACCCGCGTAAACGGTGGGTAATTGTATCGTTTCCGTTCTTTTATCTCTGTTTCAAAAAAAGTGCGGTAATCATTTTCAATGACCATTTTGAGAAGTGGGTGCTCAGGGCTGGCGGTTTGAATCAATACTCTCCCCGGCGTTTCCCGTCGCCCTGCTCGCCCGCTTACTTGAGTTAGCATTTGAAATGCTCTTTCGGAAGACCTGAAATCGGGAAAGTGAATCATGCGGTCAGCGTCAAAAATCCCGACGAGGCTCACTTTGCCAAAGTCAAGCCCTTTACTAATCATTTGTGTGCCAACTAATATATCAACCTCCCCTTTCTGAAATTCACCAATCAATTGCTGGTACGCATTTTTTGTTCGGGTGGTATCTAAGTCCATTCGCAGTGTTTTAGCCTGTGGGAAAAACTCGTTAAGTTCGTCTTCTATTTTCTCTGTTCCCACGCCCATTGTTCTTAATCTTGGCGAATTACAGACCGGGCAAAGTCTTGGCTCGGGCTCGTGGTAGCCGCAATAATGGCAAATCAATTGGCGACTTCCCATGTGGTAAGTCAGACTAACGGCACATTGGTCACATTGACCAATCCAGTTACATTCCATGCAGTTCATATACGGTGAATAACCCCGACGGTTTTGAAATACAATAGTTTGCTCGTTTTTATTGATGTTTTCCGAAATAGCACTTAACAAACTGCTCGAAAAATCATTTTTCATGGTTTTGTCTTTCCGCTCTTTCTTCAAATCAACCAATTCGATCTTGGGTAATTGAGCATTTCCGTAGCGTTGGTTGAGTTCCACTAAACCGTAGCGACCTCGCTGTGCCATGTAATAAGATTCCATAGAGGGCGTTGCGGATCCCAAAAGTACTTTGGCTTTTTGTCGCAGAGCAATCATAATCGCAACATCGCGGGCGTGGTAGCGAGGTGCGGGGTCAAATTGCTTATAAGACGTTTCGTGTTCTTCGTCCACGATGATGAGTCCGAGGTTTTCCATCGGTAAAAATACCGCTGAACGTACACCAACCACAAACTGGTACCTGCCTTCTACTACGCCTTTCCATACTTCCACGCGTTCATTATCTGAGAATTTGGAGTGGTAAACGCCCATTTTATTGCCAAAAATGCGTTTTAGCCGCAGTACGATTTGTGTTGTCAATGCGATTTCTGGAAGGAGAAACAACACCTGAGAACCGCTATCAAGTACTTTATGAATAATATCAACATAGACTTCCGTTTTTCCGCTTCCCGTAATTCCGTGCAGAAGTACGATGTCTTTTTCGGCAAACCGTTCCATGATAGATTCTGAAGCCCCTTGTTGAATAGAAGTAAGTTCTATTTGCTTTAAATCTTGCTCATCTTCCTCGTCAAATCTCGATACAATAATTTCGTTCTGTTCTAAAATTTCGTTCTTGATAAGTGTTTTGAGCGACGAGTCAGAAGTATCGGCTTTGGCGAAAAGTGATTTGCTGATGCCTTCTTTATTTCGGTGAGCAAGTTGTTGAATCGGTACGTGACGCAAATACTCCAAGATGATTTCTTGCTGTTTCGCTGATTTAGCAAGGTCATCAATAAGTTTACTGACCGCTTCTATATTATCGAAACCACTCGCCAACCGAATCTTTTTAACCCGCTTTGGTTGGTATTTCTCTTTTACTTCTTCGTATAAAATGATGGCTTGCTTGTCAATCAACGATTTGATGAAAGCATTGACATTCACTTCGGTCATTACTTTTGCCGCATCGTCGTAAGTCATCGAAACCTGCTCTTCGAGTAAACTCACAAACTTCTGTTCATCGTCTGATAATATTTCTTTTTGGTCAAAGTCCGGATTCGGCTGTATACGTGACTGACTCGAAATTTTTAACCCAGACGGCAGAGCTATATTCATCACTTCGCCAATATTGCAGAGGTAATAATCTGCGATCCAACCGAACAGCCACAACTGCGTAGCGGTAATGAGGGGTTCATTATCTAAAAGCTCAAGTAAGTATTTAGCCTGATACTTTTCCGGAGGTGTTTCGTGAATCTTTCCGACCACAGCTGTAACAACTCTGTTTCTACCGAACTGAACAATAACCCTTGCCCCAACACGGATTACGTCATCCATTATCCGTGGAATACGGTAAGTAAACAGCTTTGGAATGGGTACTGGTAAGATTACATCGGCAAAGCGGGTAACTTCTTCTTCAAAGTGGGTAAAGTTGTTACTCATCTGTGGATTTTTTTATATATATATAAAATAGAACTACTCTATGGACCTTTATCCGTAAAGGCACAGTTGTTTATTTTGTTTAACTAAGTATCTCATAAGGTTAAACACGGACACCTACTCAAATAGCTGTTTAAGTACATGTTGAGTATCTGAGCTTGTTGTATTGCATTATAGATGGTAGTATAAACAACATATTTATTCTAATTTTATTCTAATATTAGTAATATAGTGCAACGGATACAGCTTTTTTCCGTTATATTTATTAGATAAGTTCAATTAATAGAACAGTGTGCCCCAAAATAATTACGGTAAATTATAATAGTTTGTTTAATGTTTACTACATTTGGGTCAACAAAAACAATGAAGGTTATGACAGCAGTAGAATTCAATTACGCCATACATAGTACATCAAAGTTGTTGAAGCCATTCGCAATGCGACTTACAAAAGATTACGAAGATGCCAACGATCTTTTACAAGATACCCTTGTGAAAGCTTACCTTAATCGTGATAAATATACCGACGGCACGAATCTGAAAGCATGGTTGTATACAATCATGAAAAATACGTTCATTACAAATTACCAACGCATGATGCGTCGGAATACGTTCATAGATACTACTGATAACTTACATTATATAAACAGCTCAGGTAGTGTTATTGATAATAATGCTTATTCCAACTTTGCGTTAGAGGATATACATCAAGCAGTTGATTCTCTTCAGGATACATACAAGACACCATTTATGATGCATTTCAAAGGTTTCAAATACCACGAAATTGCCCAACGTCTTGAGATTCCGATAGGAACAGTTAAAAATAGAATTCACATTGCCCGTAAAGAGTTGAAAGGTAAACTCTCGGTGTATAAATACCTAGGTAATAATTAAGATATTACTTATTAGTAGTGACCAGTACTAATACAGTTAAAACTGATTGAGTAGTTTTTGGTTAAAAGAGGAAGATTCCGAAAAGTTGCTTGTTTTACGAGCAACTTTTTTGGTTATTTCTGTATTACAAATTAGATATACCTAAATATATATAAAAGTCAGTTGATGAAACAACAAAGCGTAGTTGTAATTGGAGCCGGTTTCGCCGGATTGGCAGCAGCCACAAAACTTGCTACGCAAGGATACGATGTTACAATAGTTGAAAAAAATAGTCAGTCAGGCGGAAGGGCACGAGTATTTGAAGAAAAGGGTTTCAAGTTTGATATGGGACCAAGCTGGTACTGGATGCCCGATATATTTGAACGATACTTTGAAGAATTCGGTAAGAAGCCAAGCGATTATTACGAGTTAAAACGTTTAGATCCTTCTTACAAAGTAATATTCGGTCAACAGGAGTCGGTTGATTTACCTGCTGACATGCAAGAGTTAAATTCACTCTTTGAGTCAATAGAACCGGGGAGCAGCAAACGCTTAGAAAAATTCTTATCACAGGCAAAGTATAAATACGAAGTTGGTGTCGGCGAATTTGTTTGGAAGCCGAGTATGTCAATAACTGAGTTTTTTGACTTTAGATTGCTTTCTAAAGCAATCAGCTTAGACTTGTTTGCTTCGTTCGGAAAACACATTCGGAAGTTTTTCAAAAACGATCGTCTCTTACAAATAATGGAATTCCCTATTCTGTTTCTTGGTGCTACTCCGCAAAATACTCCTGCCCTATATAGTTTGATGAATTATGCTGAAATTGCCCTTGGTACTTGGTATCCGATGGGTGGAATGCACGAGGTGATAAAAGGCATGGTGAGTCTGGCAGAAGAAAAGGGAGTCAAAATTTTGCTTGAACATCCAGTTGAAAAGATAGTGGTTGAGAATAACCGCACTACGGGAGTTAAAACGTCCAAAGGTTTTATTGCTGCCGATATTGTGGTGGGTGGAGCGGATTATCATCATATCGAAACTGAACTTTTGTCTGACGACGAACAGAATTACTCGGAAGATTATTGGCAGAAACGTACGATGGCTCCTTCGTCGCTTTTATTCTATCTTGGTGTAGAAGGAAAAGTTGATAAACTGTTGCATCACAACCTGTTTTTCGACGAAGACTTTAATTTACACGCCGAAGAGATTTATACAAACCCCAAATGGCCTTCTAAGCCTTTGTTCTACGTATCTGCCCCGTCAAAAACTGACGATTCCGTAGCCCCCGAAGACGACGAGAACTTGTTTGTTTTAATCCCAATTGCCCCTGATTTAGAAGACGGAGAAGAGATTCGGGAAAAATATTACGATATTGTGATGGAAAGGCTGGAGCGTTATGTCGGACACTCTATCCGTGATAAAGTCATTTATAAACGCAGTTTTGCCGTAAGTGACTTTAAAGAAGAGTATAACTCTTTTCGGGGAAATGCTTACGGATTGGCAAACACGCTTTTTCAAACGGCGTTCTTAAAACCTAAGCTGAAAAACAAAAAGGTGCCAAACTTGTTTTACACAGGTCAGTTGACCGTTCCTGGTCCTGGTGTTCCACCTTCCCTTATTTCGGGCTTGGTAGTGGCTGACGTTATAAAAAAAGAGTATCCGATTAGTTAATTAGAAAGTCCGAATAGATATTTACAACCTACTAACCAGTCATAAAAAATACGATATGTTCAGTTTGTACGAAAAAACGACCTTTGGGTGCAGTAAACTTATTACCGAAAATTACAGCACGTCATTTACATTAGGTATCAAAACGTTGGATCGCAAGCTGCGGATGCCCATTTTTGCCATTTATGGTTTTGTGCGTTACGCTGATGAAATTGTGGACACTTTTCACGATTTTGACAAAGAAAAACTACTGAATCGTTTTAAAGACCGTGCTTTCGAAGCCATCGAGGAGGGTATTAGCCTAAATCCGGTACTTCATTCGTTTCAGAGTGTTGTACGGGAGTACAAAATAGAACACGAATTGATTGATGCGTTCATGCACAGCATGGCAATGGATTTGGGTACCGTTTCTTACGATCCTGGTAAATACCACGAATATATCTACGGCTCAGCAGAAGTGGTTGGGTTGATGTGTTTAAGGGTTTTTTGTAACGGAGACGAAGAACTTTACAATAGCCTTAAAGCCGATGCCCGAAGTCTTGGTTCTGCTTTTCAAAAAGTAAACTTTCTGAGGGACCTGAAAAGTGATTTTTACGAACGCGGGCGGGTTTACTTCCCGGGCGTAGATTTCAATGATTTCACAGTCGATGCTAAGAAAGTAATTGAGGAAGATATACAAAATGATTTCAGAAATGCATATCGTGGTATATTGGGATTGCCAGAGAACTCTCGTCGGGGAGTGTATTTAGCTTACATATACTACCTGAAACTATTTGACCGAATAAAGAAGACCTCCGCCGCCCAGATTCAGAACGAACGCATACGTGTGCCTGATGGAATCAAATTTGCGTTATTAGCCAAAACTTTAGTGAAAGGTAGTTTCAATGTGCTCTAGATTGGAGAATTAGTAAGATGGACCCGATTTCTTGCTCAGGTAAGGATACCATTTTGCTTCTGAAGATTTATCAAACTCACGTAAGAACATAATAAAAGTCGGACGAAACGGTTTGATTTTCAAAGGCATTTGAGCTTCCTCGGGAGTTGCATTGCCTTTTTTTGTGTTACACCTTCTACAAGCTGTTGCAAGGTTCGTCCACGTCGTCTTTCCTCCTCTTGACTTAGGGATAACGTGATCAAGTGTGAGGTCTTTTCTGTTTCCGCAATAACAGCAAGAATTACTGTCCCGTTTGAAGATATTGTGTCGTGAAAGTACAACACCTTTATAGGGAATGTTCACGTAGCGATTTAAACGGATAACAGAAGGCATGGGGTAATTTGTACTTACGGTACGAAGTGACTCGCTGTCAGATGAAGCAACAAGCTCTGCTTTGTCTAAGTAAACCAACAAAAAAGCTTTCGGAACTGTGCATAGGCTGATTGCACTGTAATCAGCGTTCAAAACCAATACCCTCCTACCCATAACTGTTTCTTAAATTAGTGGATTCTGTGAAGCCAATATACCAAATTATTGGAAAATTGCCATCCTCAAAAGTCAATAAATCAAGTAGATAACGAAGAATTAATACCGCTGTAATTCGCGGTTTACATCACGTTCTTTTATAGATTCACGCTTATCATAAAGCTTCTTACCTTTTGCCAATGCGATGCCCATTTTGGCGTACCCGTTATCTGAAATAAATAGACTTGTGACGATTATAGTAAGTCCCTTGTCTTTCAACTGATTATCTAATTTGCGTATTTCCCTTTTAGTAAGTAAAAGTTTGCGTTCGCGGAGTGGTTCATGGTTGTTGTATGTGCCGTTATCGTAAGCGGAGATATTCAGGTTTTTGACGAATAGCTCGCCCTTGTTGATGTAACAGTACGAGTCTGATAAGTTTGCTTTGCCCATCCGGATAGATTTTATCTCGGTGCCTTTTAAAACCATCCCTGCCGTGAAAGTATCCAGGAAGGTATATTCAAAAGAAGCTTTGCGGTTTTTTATATGTATTTTTTTTGAAAAATTCTTGTTCATGGCAGTGCTGTACGTTTTGTGAAGTAAAGATAAAAATCCCTGTCTTCAAACGATGACAGGGATTCCGACTTACGTGCTTTCCTAATAATCCATGTTAAACCTTTAGAAGGTTTCTCATCTGCGGATTAAATCTTAAATATCTTTATTTTGTTATCGTGTTATTCTCTTTATAAATCATCTCAAGGAGTAGCAAATTTAAACTAACCATTGATGTAATCAAACTTTTTCGCCTTAAATTCTGGTAAAATTCAACCACTTAATTACAGTAAATTGGCTCTTATTTTACGTTAAGAACAATAAGTTTTACAGGATTTTTTATCAACTTTCGTATGAGATTATTGCAAAAATAGTACCACTTGTCCTGATGAGGTTAAAGCATAATCATTAACCTTTCCTGTACCTGAGTAAGTCACCGAGTATCCAGCGTTTTCGAGCAAGTGCAATGCATCACGTAATACTAAGCCTTTTGGGTTGATTGACTTATCACCTGAGCGTATTGGTTGCCAATCTATCTGCTTGTTGCTTTTTGCCTTTGCGTACACCCAGCCTGGCTTATCAGGCTTTTGTCTCATATTCAAATTTTCCGCTAATACCTTAAAATCACTAGCTTCTCCTCCGTGTAAACGCTGAGCTAGATAGTTTTTTCCTGAAGTCAATTTCTTCGTCGGATGAATATTTACATCGTACGCAAAGAGCTTATCCGCAATTTCTCTAAAGACGGGAGCTGCAATGGTATTTCCGTATAAAGAGCCATTTTTTGGTTCGTCAATAACTACGATACAGCTGTACTTTGGATTATTTGCTGGGAAATATCCGGCAAATGATGTATAGACTTCAGGGCCATTACGATACCCACCAGTTCGCTTTTGGGCAGTTCCGGTTTTACCCGCAACTTGACAATACCCTTCGTTAATATTACTCGCCGTTCCGTGCATCACTACACCTTCAAGCATCTTTTTTGCGAGACGAACGCTCTGCGGAGAACAGATGGGTGCGGAAAGTTTTCTGGCTTCAAATGTTTCAATAATTTCGTTTGCTTCTCTTATCTCTTTCACAATAATTGGTTCTACCCAATAGCCATTATTTGCTACTGCGTTGTAAAAAGAGAGCGTTTGTAAAGGGGTGAGTTTCATTTCGTAGCCAATAGAAGTCCAGGGAACGGTAGTATGGCTAAACCGTTTTTTATCGTCTGGCGAAACAAAAACGGGCTTCGAGCTGCCTATCAGCTGAAAACCAATGGGCGTATTTAGTTGAAATTTATTAATATATGCAAAGAAGTCTGTCGTCTTTGTGAAGCCAAAGTGCTTACGCATTAACCGATAAACTCCAATGTTGCAGGATTTTTCAAAAACTTCTCTCACGGATAATCTCCCGTGAACATGTGAGCAAGTCATTACTATACCTTTACTGTGTTGTATGCTGCCTTTGCAGTCCACGGCAAGTTGGTCTAAAGGAAGGTTAGTTTTTTCAATTAGAGCTAACATGGAAGCAAGTTTGAAGGTAGAGCCTGGGTCACTTCCTTCCGTGACGGCGTAGTTTTTATTGTCAACATAATACGTCTCTCCGTTACTACTTCTTCGGCCATAATTTGCCATAGCCTTTATTTCTCCCGTTTGTACTTCCATGACAACTACGGTTCCGTATTTTGCGTCCGTGGCTTTTACTTGTCGCATCAGAGCAGTTTCTGCAATATCCTGAAAATTCACATCAAGTGTGGTTACAATATCTTTTCCAGCTTCCGGCTGTACGTCGTCCTGAGCTTCTACCGCCCGCCAGTAACCACCACTAATTTTATCGTAAAATCCGTAGCCGTTAGTTCCGGCCAAGATACCATTGAAGCTATACTCTATACCGTACGCCCCTTTCATCGCTTTATTATCTAGCACATTACCAATGGTACGTTTAGCAGTTTTGCCAAAAGGATACTCACGGATATAGTGTCTCTCCAGAATTCCGCCCCGCAACCTTTTACTATCTTTGTAGAAAGGGTAATCGTTTACTATCAGATAATCTTCAACGCTAATCATTTTTTTGATCAAACGAATGTATCGACGATTCTCTTTGCGGGCAGTCAGAATGATTTTTTGGTATTCAGCGGCTGTTTTTTCCTTAAACCTCTTCGACAATAGCGTACTGAGTTCTGCAACTTGTTCTTTATAGATCACCGTTGAATCTGATTTTCCCTTACGTTTGATAGAAATTGTATCCTTTGGGCAAATAATCTTACTTGGATCAATGGCCACCACAAACTTTGGAACCGTTGTGGCTAATAAACCCTTACCGTCGCTCGCCAGAATATTTCCTCTGTTAGCATAAATGGTACGTTCTTTCGAACGAAGGTCTTTCACTTGTTCAATGAGTTCTTCTTTCTTAACTGTCTGTAAGTAAATAATACGGACAATGATTATTCCGCCTAGCACCATCATTGATGCTACAATCAGCCACGATCGTCGTACCATTTGGGCTCGTATCGGCACCTTTGGTGTGAAATTCTTCATAAGTAATTATATTATAGGAAAGCAAAGACTTGTTATGAGGGAAAGAGGTATCAATTATTTGGTTGATTCCTCAATTTTGATGGGAGGCGTGATGCTTTTATCCAGCCCTCTGTAGGATAAGCGTTTTGATAGTTCGGATTGCTTGCTCTCTAAACTGTAAGTCTCTTTCTTGGAAATATAAATGGCACGTTTTTCGTTCATCTCACTTTTCGCCCGGGCAGTTTGATACGTTAGCCTATCAAAGCCGTTTCGGAGAAAAATGCAGAGAACGACTAACCCACAAATCCACGCTGCCCTAATTAAAAAGGCAGTTGACGGGAGCTCGGAGAAACCGAATTTTGCCGGAAGGTTAAAAAGTTTACTAGAAGGTTCAGGTCGAACAACGGGGGTATTCTTCGCCGTTCGGCGATTTCTGGTTCGGATGGCCATAGATATAAATTTTTAGAAAAACAGACGTAAGTGTTTCAAAATTAACTATTTCTCTAAAGGCATCAACTTTTATAGCACAATATTTCTCAACACATTTTAGTTTAATGTGGCTACCCGAAGCTTGGCACTTCTTGCTCTGGGGTTAAGCTTTACCTCTTCGGCTGAGGCTTCGATGGGTTTACGGATTAACGCTTTCAAAGGTTTCAGGTCATTGCCATAGAAATCTTTATCGGCATCACCCCGGAACTTGCCACTGCGGAAGAAGTTCTTAACCAACCGATCTTCTAGCGAGTGGTACGACATTACTACCAGCCGCCCTTCGGGGCTAAGAACTTTAGGTGTGTCCTGAAGGAAATCTTCAAGTGCCTTCATTTCCTCGTTCACTTCAATTCGCAGAGCTTGAAATACCTGAGCGAGGTACTTGCTTTCCTTCCCACGGGGCAGAAGTTTTTGTAAAATGCCTTTTAAGTCATTTATTGTCACAATTTCAGCCGTTGAGCGAGCAGCAACAATTGCTAAGGCCGCCGTACGTGCATTCCTTACTTCACCGTATTGTCCTAATACCTTGTGTAAATCTTCGGGAGAGTAAGTATTGATAAGCTTTCGTGCGGTAAACGAAGACTGTTGATTCATTCGCATATCTAGTTCTGCATCAAACCTTGTTGAAAATCCTCGTTCTGCCGTATCTATTTGGTAAGAGGATATTCCTAAGTCTGCTAAAATGCCATCAACTTTCCGTATGCCATGCAGTCGCAGGTATTTTTCCAGAAATCGAAAGTTAGCTTCAACGAACGTAAAGTTGGGAGAATCTATCCTTTGGGTTTCTTTCTTTGCGTCTTCATCCTGGTCAAAGGCAAAGAGTTTACCTGTTGTAAGGTGAGATAAAATTTCTCTTGAGTGCCCTCCCCCACCAAATGTAACATCAACGTAGATACCCTCGGGGTTAATATTGAGTTGTTTGATGCACTCAGTAAGCATTACCGGATTATGGTACGAATAATTATTTTCCAAATTGTGAATTATTGTCGTTAAAATCTCAGGACAAAAGTAGTTAAAACCACCAAGACTCAACCAGATTGTAAAGCCTGAGCGATTTAAAATAAGTTTTATTTGCCAATAATTTTGTTGCCCTATATATTATATGTACTATATAAAAATATGAGTGCTCACACCGTATCTACAAATTGCACTATTTCAATAAGATTCAGGATGATAAAAAAAGATTATTCTTTAATCTACTGCTTTTCAGGGAGTTGATAAAACAGGCTACAATTATTTTACAAAGGGGCTTGGTTGATAGAGAAAGACCTGTTACCTTTGCATCCCGCAATTAAGGAAGCGGTTAAGTTATTTGGTTTGTCGGAGGAGAGGGTTTAGGGTTTACGAAAAAGGGTTTTAAAATTTATTTTCGTTTTCTTTTGTGTTTTCAAATTTTTCTTCTACCTTTGCACTCCCATTAAGAACGAAAGTTTAATCGGGAGTCGAAACGACAGCAAGTTGTTTATTTTAAGGGTCATCGTTTAGTAAGATGGTTCACTAATTTGGTCAGGTTTTTTTATGTCAGCCGTTGGGTTACATACGATATTTGGTTGGATAAAGTTCTTTAACATATTGGAGTATTGTACGGAACATCTGTCAGGACCTTGACGTGGTTAAATATAACATTTACTACGGAGAGTTTGATCCTGGCTCAGGATGAACGCTAGCGGCAGGCTTAATACATGCAAGTCGAGGGGTAGTAAGAGCTTGCTTTTATGAGACCGGCGAACGGGTGCGTAACGCGTATGCAACTTACCCTTGTCTGGGGGATAGCCCGGGGAAACTCGGATTAATACCGCATAACATATTAGATGGCATCATTTGATATTGAAAGATTTATTGGACAAGGATGGGCATGCGTAGGATTAGTTAGTTGGTAAGGTAACGGCTTACCAAGACATCGATCCTTAGGGGCTCTGAGAGGAGTATCCCCCACACTGGCACTGAGATACGGGCCAGACTCCTACGGGAGGCAGCAGTAGGGAATATTGGGCAATGGAGGAAACTCTGACCCAGCCATGCCGCGTGCAGGAAGACGGTCCTCTGGATTGTAAACTGCTTTTGAATGGGAAGAACCGGTAGCTTGCGAGCTACTCTGACGGTACCATTAGAATAAGCCACGGCTAACTACGTGCCAGCAGCCGCGGTAATACGTAGGTGGCAAGCGTTATCCGGATTTATTGGGTTTAAAGGGTGCGTAGGCGGCGATTTAAGTCGATGGTGAAAGGTAGCAGCTTAACTGTTTTACATGCTGTCGATACTGAATTGCTTGAGTTACCAAGAGGCAAGTAGAATTTCCGGTGTAGCGGTGAAATGCTTAGATACCGGAAGGAATACCGATTGCGAAGGCCACTTGCTATAGGTAAACTGACGCTGATGCACGAAAGCGTGGGGAGCGAACAGGATTAGATACCCTGGTAGTCCACGCCGTAAACGATGATTACTAGTTGTTGGCTTTATTTAGTCAGTGACCAAGGGAAACCGATAAGTAATCCACCTGGGGAGTACGCCGGCAACGGTGAAACTCAAAGGAATTGACGGGGGTCCGCACAAGCGGTGGAGCATGTGGTTTAATTCGATGATACGCGAGGAACCTTACCTGGGCTAAATGTGAGGGAAGTTTTCAGAAATGGATTCGCCAGCAATGGCCCGAAACAAGGTGCTGCATGGCCGTCGTCAGTTCGTGCCGTGAGGTGTTGGGTTAAGTCCCGCAACGAACGCAACCCCTATTGACTGTTGCCAGCAAGTAATGTTGGGGACTCAGTCAAGACTGCCTACGCAAGTAGAGAGGAAGGAGGGGACGACGTCAGGTCATCATGGCCCTTACGCCCAGGGCGACACACGTGCTACAATGGGGGATACAGCGTGTAGCTAGCCAGCAATGGTCTGCCAATCACTAAAAGTCCTTCACAGTTCGGATTGGGGTCTGCAACTCGACCCTATGAAGCTGGAATCGCTAGTAATCGCATATCAGCCATGATGCGGTGAATACGTTCCCGGACCTTGTACACACCGCCCGTCAAGCCATGGAAGTTGGGTAGACCTGAAGCGGAAGATTAAAGACTTCGTTAGGGTAGAATCAGTAACTAGGGCTAAGTCGTAACAAGGTAGCCGTACCGGAAGGTGTGGCTGGAACACCTCCTTTTTAGAGATACCCTGATGCAAATCAGGCGAAACAAAGAAGACGACGTTAAGGTGCGTAAGATAAAGAGGCGAGTCGTTATGACGAACCACACTAATTTTACAACTCTGGGTAAACCACCTGGAGTCTAAACAAAAAACTGGTGTTTCCGTACAATACTTTCAATTTGTTAAATATCATTAAGATAATAGAGGGAGAAGACGAGCGTCTTGACAACAAGCGGACAGCTGCTTTGCCACGAATAGCTCATAAGTTCTTTTTTTGTAACAAAGAAAGGGCCTGTAGCTCAGGTGGTTAGAGCGTTACACTGATAATGTAAAGGTCCGTGGTTCGAGTCCACGCAGGCCCACAAATTTTGGGGGATTAGCTCAGCTGGCTAGAGCACCTGCTTTGCAAGCAGGGGGTCAACGGTTCGACTCCGTTATTCTCCACTATATTATTATTATTTATGGTTCATCAAGATAGTACCGATGAATTTAGTTTTAGGGTTTTACCCACTAATTGATACAAGAAGTAGCCATTAAGGTCGACAATTACAGAGTCTGATAATTGTTTGCTGGTTTCGGAAGTATTGATAACGTTCTTTGACATGACTGGAAAGACAAAAGAGTAAAGAAAGAATAACGAGAGTAACGTATTTTTTTCGAATACATTATAAGGAGTTACATAAGGGCGTATGGGGGATGCCTAGGGTCTCAGAGGCGATGAAGGACGTGATAAGCTGCGATAAGCTATGGGGAGCTGCACTTAAGCTTTGATCCGTAGATTTCCGAATGGGGCAACCCTCCCGTCTGAAGGACGGGAATTTATACTAAGTATAAAGGCGAACGTGGGGAACTGAAACATCTAAGTACCCATAGGAGAAGAAAACAACAGTGATTCCGCAAGTAGTGGCGAGCGAACGCGGATTAGCCCAAACCGATTTTGTTACGGCAAGGTCGGGGTTATAGGACTGCATTTAGAAAGGATTTTAAACTTGAATAAGTTGGGAAGCTTAACCATAGGGCGTGAAAGTCGCGTAAGGGTAGTGGAATCCGGACGAGCAGTATCCTGAGTAGGGGGGAACCAGGGAAATTCCCTCTGAATTGAGCAGTACCATCTGCTAAGGCTAAATACTCCTGAGACACCGATAGTGAACCAGTACCGTGAGGGAAAGGTGAAAAGTACCGGGAATACCGGGGTGAAATAGAACCTGAAACCATACGCCTACAAGCGGTCGGAGCCAATTTATTTGGTGACGGCGTGCCTTTTGCATAATGACCCTACGAGTTACGGTCACCAGCAAGGTTAATCTACGTTAGTAGAGTAGCCGAAGCGAAAGCGAGTCTGAATAGGGCGATTAGTTGGTGGCTGTAGACGCGAAACTTAGTGATCTACCCATGGTCAGGTTGAAGCTTTGGTAACACAAAGTGGAGGACCGAACCCGTTGATGTTGAAAAATCTTGGGATGAACTGTGGGTAGGGGTGAAAGGCCAATCAAACTGAGAAATAGCTCGTACTCCCCGAAATGTTTTTAGGAACAGCGTTGTATTTAGTCTGACCGAGGTAGAGCTACCGATTGGATGCGGGGGAGTCACATCCTACCAAATTCAGACGAACTCCGAATGCGGTCAGATATATACGGCAGTGAGGGCCCGGGTGCTAAGGTCCGGGTCCGAGAGGGAAAGAACCCAGAGCAACAGCTAAGGTCTCCAAATCTATACTAAGTTGAACAAAGGAGGTCCGACTGCCTTGACAGCCAGGATGTTTGCTTGGAAGCAGCAATCATTTAAAGAGTGCGTAACAGCTCACTGGTCGAGCGGGGCGGGCATCGATAATAAACGGGCATCAAGTATAGTACCGAAGCTTTGCGATTGAAATATATCGGTAGGGGAGCATTCTGTTTGCAGCGAAGGTGTGGCGTTAGCCATGTTGGAGCGGACAGAAAAGCAAATGTAGGGATAAGTAACGATAATGTATGCGAGAAACATACACACCGAAAGACTAAGGTTTCCTTCGCTATGCTAATCAACGAAGGGTTAGTCGGATCCTAAGGATAAGGCGATAGCCGATGCCGATGGGAAGCAGTTTAATATTACTGTACCGGTCAATGATGCGATTTGGGGACGGATTTTTGAGCTTGACACGTACTGACGGAATAGTGCGTTGAGGGGAAGCCACGGCGGAACCGAGTTAGGGGATAAGGTTCCAAGAAAAGCCAATAAGCTTCAGTCATTGACTGACCGTACCGCAAACCGACACAGGTAGTCGAGGCGAGAAGCCTAAGGTGCTCGAGTGAATCACAGCTAAGGAACTAGGCAAATTTACCCTGTAACTTCGGGAGAAGGGGAGCCACATCTTCGGATGTGGCCGCAGAGAAATGGCCCAGGCGACTGTTTAGCAAAAACACATGGCTATGCGAAGTTTAATGACAACGTATATGGCCTGACACCTGCCCGGTGCTGGAAGGTTAAGAGGGGGGCTTAGCAGTAATGCGAAGGTCTGAATCGAAGCCCCAGTAAACGGCGGCCGTAACTATAACGGTCCTAAGGTAGCGAAATTCCTTGTCGGGTAAGTTCCGACCTGCACGAATGGTGTAACGATCTGGGCACTGTCTCAGCTGTGAGCTCGGTGAAATTGTAGTGACGGTGAAGATGCCGTCTACCCGCCACGGGACGAAAAGACCCCGTGAACCTTTACTATAGCTTAACGTTGGAATTGGCTACTTGATGTGTAGGATAGGTGGGAGATTATGAAGCGGTGTCGCCAGGCATTGTGGAATCGTCCTTGAAATACCACCCTTTAATTAGCTGATTTCTAACCTCGAATGGGGGACATCGTTTGGTGGGTAGTTTGACTGGGGTGGTCGCCTCCAAAAAAGTAACGGAGGCTTTCAAAGGTTCCCTCAGTACGCTTGGTAACCGTGCGTTGAGTGCAATAGCAAAAGGGAGCTTGACTGTGAGACCTACAAGTCGAGCAGGTACGAAAGTAGGATATAGTGATCCGGTGGTTCTGTATGGAAGGGCCATCGCTCAAAGGATAAAAGGTACTCCGGGGATAACAGGCTGATCTCCCCCAAGAGCTCACATCGACGGGGAGGTTTGGCACCTCGATGTCGGCTCGTCACATCCTGGGGCTGGAGAAGGTCCCAAGGGTTGGGCTGTTCGCCCATTAAAGTGGCACGCGAGCTGGGTTCAGAACGTCGTGAGACAGT
>JBLHXN010000048.1:0-24406 GCA_047630355.1 Spirosomataceae bacterium
ACGCGAACTGCATGATTTTCTTTGGGCCAACGGTGTGGTAAACCAAACCACCGATGATCATCGCTATCGGAAAACCAAAAAACCACATGGAATTAATAAAGCCAAGCTGCTCGGCGGTGAAGCTAAACTCCTCCGCAAGTTGCGGCAAAATACCCGCCCGAAGGCTAAATGAAAACGCCGTGGTGATAAGAGCGAAGCAGCTCCCCAAAAAAAGTCGTTGATTGTTTACCATATTGAATAGATTTTTGTGGTTCCGCCCCGATAATTATCGGGGTATCGGAAGAGGGTTGATTAGATGTTAGAATATGGTCACAAAAATAAGTTTTTTACTATATCATCAAAAGATAATGCGAAGAATTCGTGTTAATCAAACACTTTATTATTTTTGCAATGTACGAGTAAAGGAAATAACCCTTTTACTATTAGTTTGCCAACCCAGCAAGCACAAACAAATCAACACGACATTATATAAATTTATCAATCAACCTCAGTATGAAACGTAAAATACGCATGGGAATGGTGGGCGGAGGGCGTGGAGCCTTCATCGGCGGAGTGCATCGCCACGCCGCCGCTCTCGATGGGCTAATCGAATTAGTCTGCGGGGCATTCAGTTCATCCCCCGAAAAATCAAAAGCATCCGGTGAAGACCTGATGCTTCCACCCGAACGCTGCTACGGCACGTTTGAAGAAATGTTCGAGAAAGAAAAAGAGCGGGAAGACGGCATGGACATCGTGGCAATAGTTACGCCCAATCACATGCACTTTGCCCCCGCAAAAATGGCTCTTGAAAACGGTTTCCACGTGGTGTGCGACAAACCCGTAACTTTTTCGTTGGAAGAAGCTGAAGAGCTAAAGAAGATTGTGGAAGAAACCGGATTATTATTCGCTTTGACGCACAATTACACGGGCTACCCGATGATCAAGCACGCAAAACATTTGATTAAAAGAGGTGGAATTGGCAAAATCAGAAAAGTAGTCGTAGAATATCAGCAGGGCTGGCTCTCGTTTTCCGAGGAAAAATCCGGCGAAAACAAACAGGCAAATTGGCGAACTGACCCTAAAAAGTCGGGCAAAGCAGGTTCAGTTGGAGACATCGGAACGCACGCTGAAAACCTCGCCGAGTACGTAACCGGATTGCAAATTTCTGAACTCTGTGCTGATTTGACTTCATTCGGCGAAGGACGCGTCTTGGATGATGATGCCAATATGCTCCTTCGTTTTAACAATGGTGCGAAAGGAATTTTGCATTGCAGTCAAGTTGCCAACGGGGAGCAAAATGGCCTAACTTTACGCGTATATGGCGAAACGGGTTCGTTGCACTGGAAACAGGAAGTCCCGCAATATTTACATCACAAAACTATGGGCGGACAGCAAATTTATCAACCATCGGTGGGTGAATTATCCGATGCCGCCAACAATAACACCCGCATTCCGTTTGGGCATCCCGAAGGATACCTGGAAGCGTTTGCCAATGTATATAAGAACTTCGCCAATACTGTCATTAAAACCATGAACGGTGAAACGCCCAACGAATTCGACCTCGATTACCCAACCATCGACGATGGAATTAGAGGAATGGAATTCATTGACGCCGTTATCAAATCCGGCGAAGACAGTACGTGGGTTAAATTGTGAACCCCAAACTCTACCCTTTAAAATCTATCTACTTATTCATAACCCCGATAGCTATCGGGACCAACTCCTAAACCCCCAATAATCATGAAAGAAAAAATCAAAGTAGGTGTTGTCGGAACTGGCTTCATCGGACCCGCTCACGTAGAAGCGTTGCGGCGTTTACCTAATGTAGAAGTTGTGGCTTTGTGCGAAGTTTCGCAGGAACTCGCCGACACAAAAGCCGCTCAGTTGGGCATTCCGCGAGCCTACACTTTTGACGACCTATTGAAGCAAGACGACATTCAGAGCATTCATATCTGTACGCCAAACTTCCTTCACTTTAAGCAAGCAAAAGCCGTTCTGAACGCCGGAAAGCACGTAATTTGCGAGAAACCGCTTTCTAACACGCTGGAAGAAGCCAAAGAACTCGTAGAACTCGCCGCTGAGAAGGGATTGGTGAACGCTGTGCATTTTAACCTGCGATACTACCCCTTAATTCGTGAAATCAAAGCCATGCACGATGCCGGAGAAATGGGCGACGTTTTCTCGGTAATTGGTTCGTATTTACAAGATTGGTTATTTTATAACACCGATTACAACTGGCGTTTGGAGCCGGACAAGTCGGGAGATTCACGGGCAATTGCTGACATCGGCTCGCATTTGATTGACATCATTGAATACGTAACCGGGTTGAAAATCACGGAAGTAATGGCGGATTTCAACACCGTTCACGATACGCGAAAAAAGCCGTTGAAAGAAGTGGAAACTTATTCGGGTAAAATGTTGAAACCCGAAGACTACGCCGACGTACCGATAAATACCGAAGACCACGCCAACGTTTTGTTACGTTTCGACAACGGAAACAAAGGCTCCATCGTGGTTTCGCAGGTTTCGGCGGGAAGAAAGAATCAGTTGAAATTGGAAGTAGCGGGTTCTAAACAAACCATCGCGTTCAATTCTGAATCACCGAATGAACTCTGGATTGGTCACCGCGACAGTGCAAATCAAGTATTAATGCGTGACCCAGCATTGGTACGCGGTCACGCTGCAATGTCTATCTCCTTTCCCGGCGGACACAACGAAGGCTTCCCCGATACCTCAAAGCAGATGTTCAAAGAAGTTTACGCGGCAGTAGAAGAAGGGAAGCAACCCGAAACTCCCTCTTTCCCGACTTTCGCCGACGGCTACCGTGAGTTGATTATTGGTGAAAGGATTTTAGAAAGTAGCAGGAGTAATGCGTGGGTGAAGGTGTAAGTATTGGCTTCGGTACTCGTTGGCTTCGGCTCCGCTCAGCCGGCGAGGATACGTACTTGATAGCTTTTAATTTTAAAAAAAAAGCATCGATTCTGTCAGTCTGAGTTTGTCCGGGACTCGTAGTCGAAGACCGCGTCAATTTTGGCGATAACCTTATACTTCGCGGACTTCGATCGCACCGGCGAACCGGAGCCTCAGCCTGACATACTCGACGTCATCTCTTTCGTTCACTTTGAAACTAATCACCTTCCTCAGCCTGACAGCTGCACTTAGAACATAACGTCAATAAATATTTAAAACAATATGAAAACAATAAAAGGACCAGCCGTATTTTTGGCACAATTCCTGAGCGATGAAGCTCCGTTTAACTCATTAGACACCATCGCCGATTACATGGCAGATTTGGGGTACAAAGGCATTCAGATTCCAACGTGGGATCCACGCATGATTGACCTCAAACAAGCCGCCGAGTCAAAAACTTACTGCGACGAGCTGAAAGGCAAAATGGCGGACAAAGGATTGGAAATCACTGAACTGTCTACGCACTTGCAAGGACAGTTAGTTGCCTCCCACCCCACGTACGACAGAATGTACGATGCCTTTGCTCCCGCTGAAGTTCACGGCGACGAACCAACCCGCCGCAAGTGGGCAATTGAGCAAGTAAAATACGCCGCTAAAGCCTCGAAAAATATGGGCATGACCGCTCACGTTGGTTTTTCAGGAGCGTTGGCGTGGCCGTTTATGTACCCGTGGCCGCAACGCCCCGCCGGACTCATTGAGTCAGCGTTTAAAGAACTGGCGGCACGATGGAAACCAATCCTTGATGTCTATGACGAATGCGGCGTAGATTATTGCTACGAACTCCACCCCGGAGAAGACTTATTTGACGGCACCACGTTTGAAATGTTCGTTGATTATCTCGACGGTCACCCACGGGCGTGCATTAACTACGACCCAAGTCATTTTGTATTGCAACAACTTGATTACCTGCAATTTATAGATTTGTATCACGACCGCATCAAGGCATTTCACGTAAAAGACGCCGAGTTTAACCCAACCGGAAAACAGGGAGTTTACAGCGGCTACGCCAATTGGGCAGACCGTGCGGGACGCTTCCGCTCGTTGGGCGACGGACAAGTAGATTTTGGTTCGATTTTCTCTAAATTATCGCAGTACGACTACGATAGTTGGGCGGTGTTGGAATGGGAATGTTGTATCAAAGACTCCGTACAGGGAGCCGCCGAAGGAGCACCGTTCATTGAAGCCCACATCATTCAAGCCGTAACCCGTGCCTTTGACGATTTCGCCGCCACCGGAGCGGACGAAGCCGTGAATAAAAGTGTGTTGGGGATTTGAGATATTGTTTCTAAATTTGAGGACAGCAGCGGAGTGAAGGCTTCGCTGCTTTTTTGTAGCAATAAATTTATTTATTATATGAGGATTGAAGCATATCAAAGAACTTATATCGAAATACTTGACACGATTGAACAGTGCATAAAAGATAGAAGAATAATTACTTCGCTAATTCTACTGTATTCAGCGATTGATAGTTTTAGTGCTTTAGTGGAGACGGATGGCAAGAAGGGTAGAAAAGTATTTGAAGGTTGGGTGCGAAAATGGATGCTTGCCAAATACCCTTTAAACTGTAACGAAGTTGACATTTATAGTGCACGATGTGGGCTATTACACGTTCAAACTCCTGAATCAGATTTGTCACAAAAAAAAGAAGCTAAAGAGTTACACTACTGCTACGGTGAAGCTGACACTATAATTTTACAGATAGCAATTGATAGAAATGAAATAAATGCTGTTGCAATAAAGATAGAAGATTTAGTATATTCTTTTCGTAATGGTATGGCTGATTGCCTAAATGATATCTATCAAGATGAACAATGGCAAAAGTCAGTTAAAGTTAAGAGCGAGAAATTCTTCGTTAATATACCTAAGTAATTATCTCCCCCTCCACAAAGCTCACAACTCCATAGCCCGCCCGCCGAGTTTTACCCGGCTTTCCTGCTTAAAAACAAGTATCCTCATAATTGTCTACCAAATTTGTGAACAATTGAAAAAGCCAACAGCTTGTTGGCTTTTTGCAAGAAACAAAAAACCAAGATTGCGAAACAAGTTGTTTCACAATTTTAAAGCATTCATCATCAAGTCTTTGGGGATTTAAAAAATCCGTAGGATTGACCATTTGGCGACCGACGCTCGGTAGCATTAAATCGTAGTAGGAAGAAGATTCAAAGTCCCATCGGGACAATCTTTTAATGAACGTATTCAAATAGGTCGTCCCGATGGGACTTTCATTATTTATTTTATCGTCTTTTCTCCTACCGAGCGTCGGCCGCCAAATGGTCGCACCGATGGTGCTTTTTGTATAAGATAGGTTATATTTAAGACCAAAACCATCCACCAATGAAATTAGAACTAACTACTCTCCTACTCATTACGGCTCTTTTCACCGTATCGGTTAAGGCACAGGAAAGTGCTCACAGCATTGTAGAAAAAGCACTTTCGCAGGCGAAAACCGAGAACAAAAACGTATTTGTCAAGTATTCGGCATCGTGGTGCGGTTGGTGCAAGAAAATGTCAGCCCAAATGAAAAGTGAAGAATTGAAAGCGTTCTTTGAAGACAACTACGTAATTGTGCAATTAATAGCGAAAGAATCCGCCAAGAATAAACAACTGGAAAATCCCGGCTCAAACGAACTGATGGCAAGTCAAGGCGGCGATAAAGCGGGTTTACCGTTTTGGGTAATTCTGGACAAAGACGGAAAACTAATTGAAGACTCGTTTAACAGTGAAGGCAATAATTTAGGCTGTCCTGCCTCCGGCGATGAAATCCCTGAATTCATTGCCAAACTCAAAAAAACGTCAAAGCTTACTGATATGCAGTTGGGTAAGATTGCGGAGGTGTTTGCGGCGAAGTGACTAATATAAAAATAAATGAGCGGAATTACTCAAAATCAAGATTATAAGAATTGGCTGACTGACTTAAAAGCCAATATCAAATCAACCCAGATAAAGGCGGCGTTAGCGGTTAATTCTTCGTTGATTCAACTCTACTGGGAGATGGGCAGACAGATTGTCGAAAAACAAGAGCACGCCAAATGGGGCAGCGGTTTTATCGAGCAATTGAGCAAAGATTTGAAAGCGGAATTTCCTGACATGGGTGGGTTTTCAGTAGCAAATATCAAATATTGCAGGCAATTTTATTTATTCTACTTTTCTCAAATAACAGAAAGCGAACAAGCTGTTCGCCAAATCCAGTCCGATGAATCTCCAATTGTGCAACAAGTTGTTTCGAAATTACAAATTGCTGATAATCAAAACATTAAAAAAAGCCAACAGCTTGTTGGCTTTTTACCTGATTCACTTTTCCAAATTCCGTGGGGACATAACATTCTAATATTTAGTAAGATAAAGGATGTTCAAGAAGCCATTTTCTACGTCCAACAAACCATTGAAAATAATTGGAGTCGGGCGGTGTTGGAATATCAGATTGAAATCAATCTTTATCAACGTCAGGGTAAAGCCATTACTAATTTCAAAAACACCTTACCCGAACCCGATAGCGATTTAGCGAACGCCTTATTAAAGGATACGTATAACTTTGAATTCCTGACGCTTTCAAGCAAAGTAAAAGAACTGGATTTAGAACAAAAGCTAATTGAAAACATTACTAAGTTTCTACTCGAACTCGGTAAGGGTTTTGCGTACATGGGAAGGCAGTTTGAACTAAACGTAGGCGGCGAAATTTTCAGAACAGATTTGCTTTTCTACCACACAAAACTAAAATGCTACGTAGTTATTGAATTAAAAGTAACGAAGTTCAAACCTGAATACATTGGTAAGTTGAGTTTCTACCTGACCGCCGTTGACAGATTAATAAAAGACGACCACGACAAACCGACTATAGGAATTCTTCTGTGTAAAACTAAGAATGACGTAGTGGTTGATTTTGCTTTACACGATACGCAAAAGCCCGTTGGCGTGAGTGAATATACGTACAAAGAATTACCCGAAGGAATTAAAAACGCTCTCCCTTCAATTGAGCAGTTGACGCAGCAACTGGAAGACGAGGATTGAAAACCTGCTTCCTCTTCAACCACTGTCAGAGTCCGGGCAACCCTATCTGGGCGACCGCTACAGAGTTTTGATAAATTGAACCACCCCACCCCAATTGTATGTTTCTACATATAAATTCGATATTATTATGGAAATTGGAATAGATAGTTTTGCCTCCGCCAGTATTGACCCGAAAACGGATCAGGTCACAAATCCCGCCGAAGACATCAATAAATTACTAGAACGCATTGTCCACGCTGATGAAATGGGACTTGACTCTTTCGCCATCGGTGAGCACCACCGCCGTGATTTTTTAGATTCGGCGAATATCGTCATTCTCGCGGCGGCAGCAGCACGTACCAAACGCATTAAATTGGGTAGCGGCGTTACGGTTTTGAGTGCCGCAGATCCGGTTCGGGTATTTCAGAATTTCGCAACGCTGGACTTGGTTTCCAACGGTCGGGCGGAGATTGTGGCGGGTCGTGGTTCGTTTACCGAAGCTTATCCGTTATTCGGTTTACGCTTAAATGATTACGACGAGCTTTTTGAAGAAAAACTGGATTTGTTACTTAAAATCAGAGATAACGAAACTATTACCTGGAAAGGCAAATTTCGCCCCGCACTTCAAAATCAGACCGTTTACCCAAGACCCGTTCAGAAACAACTTCCAATTTATCGGGGCGTTGGCGGAACGCCGCAGTCGTTTGTCAGAGCCGGACAAATGGGTTTACCGCTCATGGTTGCCGTAATTGGCGGCCAAACGCACCGCTTTCGTCCGTCAATAGATTTATACCGCAAGGCATTCAAAGAATCTGGCCATCCGATAGAGAACATGAAAGTTGGTTTGCATTCGCTCGGTTTTGTGGGTGAAGGTCATAACGAGACGTTGGATAAATTTTTCCCCGGTTATCAAAAAATGTTCAACGAAATTGGCAAACAACGCGGCTGGGCACCCGTAACTCGTGAAGCGTTCGATTCTCAAACGGATGAGCTTGGAGCATTGGTAGTTGGTGATTCAGAACACGTTGCCCGCAAAATCTTACAGCATAGCGAAGCCCTCGGTGGCATTGATCGTTTTACGTTTCAGATGGACAGTCCGTTATTGACGCACAAAGATTTAATGAAATCTATTGAGTTAATTGGGAAAGAGGTTATTCCGCGGGTGAATGCGTGAAATCCTTATGACAAAAGCTTCGAGTCGATTTTTAGTGCCACTCCACTAAGTTGCAAAGCGAAAGATTGTTGAATCAAATAGCGTAAAAGCGAAGCTGCGTGTTGAATAGAAAGCCCTTGTTGGTGAATGTTGGAAATGCAGTTTCGCTTTTCGTCGGTAAAGCCTTTTTTTGCTTGAAAAGTGGTGTAAATTCCCATACTTTCCGGTGATGAAAGCCCAGGACGTTCCCCAATAAAAACGGCAACAAAATCGGCGTGAAATAACTCTGCGACTTCATCCCCCACCGCCACTCGCCCTTGCTCCACCGAAACGACCGCAACGGAATATTTCGCCGTTACTTCGGGTAGTATTTCCTCCAATACTTGATGACAGTATTTATTCACCGCAACCGCCGAAAGTCCGTCGGTCAACACAAAGACAATATCAGCTTTTTCGTAGATTTTTTCCGAATCTTCGTGGCTTAGTTTTCTGCCTAAATCTGGTCGTTGTAAGTATTCATTTCTATCTTTTATCTGGCTACGAAGTTCGTAGAATGGCAGGTTGTACTTTTTGATTTGCGAATGCAATAATTTGGTGTTCAGCACAGTATCAATCGCATCTTTCGCCCGGGCGTGAGCAAGTTTCAGAGCTAATACTTCTTTAAGCGGCAAACTATTTCCCACATTACCCAAAGCTACTCGGGCGTTAGTAAACTGTTTTAATTTTTGCCACGGGTCGGTTGATTTGATTTTATCGGTCATAATCGGGCTAAAAGCTGGTGTTGTGCTCCGGCGGCAATTTTTGTGCCTGATTCGTCCAAAATACCCATTTTCAAAAGCCACTGTTCAAATTCGGGAGCGGGCTTTTTATTCAATATCCGCCGCAGATAAAGAGCATCGTGAAAAGAAGTAGATTGATAATTCAGCATAATATCGTCGGCTCCGGGCACGCCCATAAAAAAATTGCACCCCGCCACGCCGAGCAAAGTAAGCAGGTTATCCATATCATCCTGATCGGCTTCGGCGTGATTGGTGTAACACACGTCCATGCCCATCGGCAAGCCCAGGAGTTTACCACAAAAATGATCTTCGAGTCCCGCACGGGTAATTTGCTTGCCATCGTATAAATATTCCGGGCCAATAAAACCAACAACAGAATTGACCAAAAACGGGTCAAAATGTCGGGCAACAGCGTACGCCCGAACCTCCATCGTTTGTTGGTCCACGCCGTGATTTGCGTTCGCCGAAAGTGCCGACCCTTGCCCGGTTTCAAAGTACATTACTTGATTCCCAACCGTGCCGCGATTTAACCCTACCGCCGCCGATTGAGCTTCCTGAAGTACAGAAAGGTTGATTCCAAAAGAGGCGTTTGCCGCCTCTGATCCCGCAATAGATTGAAAAACTAAATCGACGGGAGCTTTATCGATGATTTGTAAAGCCGTGGTGACGTGGCACAACACGCAACTTTGCGTTGGTATTTCGTATTGCTGCCGCAGCTCATCCAGCATAAACAAAAGCTTTGCCGTCATTTCGGGACTATCCGTTGCCGGATTTATGCCAATGACGGCATCGCCGCAACCGTACATCAACCCGTCAATTGTACTGGCGAGAATCCCTTTCGGGTCGTCGGTAGGATGATTGGGTTGTAACCGAAACGACACGTGCCCGTTCCGACCCACCGTATTCCTGAATTTGGTAACTATTTCAATCTTAGCAGCAACGGCAATCAAATCCTGATTTCGCATTAACTTGGAAACGGCGGCAACCATTTCGGGAGTTAGCCCCATCTTTAACCGCTTAATTACTTCGCCATCAGCGTATTCACTCAATAACCAATCCCGAAATTCGCCAACGGTTAAATGAGCAATGGGTTCAAAAGCCGCTTCGTCGTGGTTATCAATGATGAGTCTCGTGACCTCGTCTTGTTCGTACGGAATGACGCTTTCGTTTATAAAATCCCGCAACGGAACTTCGCTCAGGGCGTATTGAGCCGCAATTCGCTCAGAATTTGAGGACGCCGCTACGCCCGCCAACTCATCTCCCGAACGGTTGGGCGACGCTTTCGCAAGCAACGTTTTTAAATCGTCAAAATTGAATTGCAGATTTCCAATGTTGAAAAAATAAGCCATGTTAATTTCGGTGCTTTATTGAAGCGTAAAGTATTCCGCAAACTATAAAAATAACGAAAGCCGTAAACTGCAACTGAGCAAACGCCACGATGCACAGTAAAGCAATTACCGCCGCACCCCAAGCACTTACCGCCGACAGGATTCCGTTGAAATTACTGTGAAAATATCGTTTAATTGAAGTAGAATCAGTTTCTTTCGGTTGTGATTTTCCTCGTAAAAAAATGAGCGACAAGCAAACCGCCAGATACATACAAACTGCCCCAAAAACCGACAGTTCAATCAGAAATCCGGTTTGACTTACTAAAATAGCCCCCGAACTCACGATAAAAACAAGCAGGGCAGCGATGGCACGCCGGGATAAAAATTTGATTTCAATAGTTGGCAATAACGTTTCTAGCTGCGTAGTAGCCGCCAACGCAACTCCTTGTAACGAAGCAATCAAGCCAAACAAACCGATGAAAGTGAATATTTGCACCAACACGTGTTCACGACCCAGTATCAATGCTAACGAAGCCGGCATGGGGTGGTTTTCTTCCAAAATGCTTTTGCTTGCGGGATTGCCCCAATCTATACCACCAGCTGCCAAAAACAACACTAATAATGCGAGGGCTAATAAGGTAAAAAACGCGGCGTAATATCCGCGACCAATGGTTCGTCGTAAATTAGTATCTTCGATATCTTTCGTCATTAAAGATATCCCTTCAATTGCCAGAAAAAGCCAGATTGCGTACGGAATTGCCGCCATAAACGTCTGAAAATCAAGCGTTCCGAAAGGATTTTCCCGAATAAATTTCAAATCAAACGACGAAATGACCGCACCCTGGTAAAGGAATAATTCGGCGATAGCCAATAATGTCAGAATTACTAACAGGCGAACACCGAGGTGCAATTCGATTAAATTTACAACCGAAAACACCGCGAGAAATGCAATACCTATATAAGGTGCGAGCGGTAAATCATCAATCAGGAAACCGAGGTATTCGCCCAATGAACTGGCAATGGCTGGCGTAGCGAAGAGAAATTCAAAAAGAATGGCAAGGGCGATAAAAGAACCTATGTTTCGTCCGAAGGCTCGTTCAACGTAATCATGCGGTCCAACGGCATCGGGGTAAACGCAAGCCAGTTCAATCAAACTTTGCACTAATCCAAAATACATCACCGCCGCCACCACGACGGGAACAAAGAACCAAACTGGTCCCGTGATACCCCAACCCAAATTCCAACCAAACGATTCGCCCGAAATAACTAAACCCACCCCGATTGCCCAAATACTAAACGTGCCAATTTTCTTAGATAAACCTGATTCTTTTACTGCCATTTCGTGTGGATTGTGATGTATTAAAATTTTTTGAGTTACAGGTTACTTTCCACCGTTCGAAGGAAACTATCAATTTCGTTCGTTGAGTTATAAATATGCGTTGAGATACGAATCGCATCAAGACCACTTTCGGGTACTTGTCGGATGCGAAAACCCGCTTTTGAGATTATATTAGCAAAGGTTTTATACTCGTAATTAAGCGGTTTAAAAGTCACCATGCAAATACGGGATTGTTCTTCTTCGGGTGTCAGAATTATCAGATGCTTTTTCATTTCTGACAAACCACCAAATAAGTGATTATTCAATTCCCGAACCCGCGTTTCTACTTTTGCTTTACCAATCTTCGAGTGAAAGTCAGCCGATGCCGCCGCTCCCTCGTACAAAGGTTTACTCTGCGAACCGTAATCAAAGCGGTGGGCGGTTGGATTGTAACCTTTGATTTCGGGCGGATTACTAAACATATCCCAACCCGTGTCAGAATACGCTCCAACCTGAATGGCTTGTAAAGTGTTTAATTGATCTTCTCTAATGTAAAGAAAACCACTCCCGTTCGGACCGAGCATCCACTTATGGCAGGAGGTGGCATAAAAGTCACAACCTAAATCTTTCATATCCAGGTCGAACGTTCCCGAACCGTGGGCACCGTCAATCGCCGTAAAAATACCTTTCGCCCGAGCCATTTCTGAAATTTCTTTGATCGGGAAAACCAGACCCGTTGTGCAGGTAATATGCGGAATGCCGATGACTTTCGTCTTAGGTGTAACCAATCCTTTTATTAGAGCAAAGTTTTCTTCGGCGGTGGCAGCGGGTTGAAATGGTCGAAGTACAATTCCATCCAATTTTGCCCGATTGAGCCACGGCAATGCATTTCCTACGTGTTCGTGCAATGAGATAATGACTTCATCACCTTTTTTTAACGGCAATCCCCAGCAAACAGTGTTGATTCCTTCCGTTGTATTATGCGTTAACGAAATTTCGGAGACCTTCGCCCCCACAAAATTGGCAAGCGTTTCTCTTGCGTGATCGGTGTGTCCGTACTCCCCCGATGTATTAATAGTAGTCAACGAATTAGTAATCGTTTCCAGAACTGCGTTCGGCGATGGACCGAACGTACCGTTATTTAAATATACCCGTGAATTTTTAAGCGGAAATTCTTTTCGTAGTTTGTCCCAGAAGTCAGTTGGTACAGCGGCGGCGGCTTCTTTGGGAAACAACAACGGAGTTGCTGCAACTAAACTGATACTATTGATAAATTCCCGACGAGATTGTTTCATATACTTTTCTTTGATTTTGGAAGATAATCGTTTTCCGTGAATCAAGCTAAACCCTCTCCCGGTTACTTGTAACTTTTCTGTAACTTCTTCCAATTATCTTTGCATCACAATCATTTAGACAACCAATAAAATGGAAGATAGCAAGACAAAAGATACTCCCGAAGCAACTGCTTCAATGACCTCTACTTCACCCGCCAAAGCTACGGCAAAGAAAACTGCAGCAAAAAAGCCAGCCGTGAAAAAGACGGTAGCAAAGAAAGCAGCAACTAAAACAACTACTACTGTAGAAAAAGCTACGGCAAAGCCAGCGGCGAAGAAGGTAATTGTTAAGAAGACGACGGAATTACCAAAGGCAGTTGTAACTCCAGAGCCTACGGTAGTAAAAGAAGTTGTTCGGCCACAGGGTCAGACTTCCACCATTCAGAAGGTTTTGAATACCGGAAAGAAAACGGGCAAAATAGTAACGGAAGCAGGTAGCATAATTCTTGGAAGTTCGATTTTGACTTCGAAAGCTATTGCGGAATTGACCACTAAAGCCGGAAAAAAAGCAATTGAGCTTGGTAAAGGCTTGTTTTCTGATACGACAAAAGTGGTAAAGAAAAATCAAAAAACGGTAGTTGACGCTTCAAAAACTGCTCTAAAAGAAACAGTTGAAACAATCAAGGACTCAAAAATTATTGAGAATCCGTTGAAAAAGAAATAAAATATAGATTTATACCGGGTCGCCGGGCGAATTAGGGTTGAATAGGTAATTGAAATTATCACGGATTTTATTCGTGATAATTTTTTTTGTGAACAGACAATCTTAAATTTAGCCACACTTCACCAAACATTGCTATGATAAAATCAACCAACGGCATCGAATTATTTACCAAAGAGTCTATCGTCAAAAATGCTAAGGCGTCACTTATGCTCGTTCACGGATTGGGTGAATACTGCGAACGCTACGAACACGTAATTAAGGCGTTTAACGAAATTGGTGTAAACGTTTACACATTTGACTTGCGTGGACACGGACACTCGACCGGCGAACGTGCTTTTATTACAAACCTGGATGAATACCGGGAGGATATTGAAAATATCTATCGGAGCATTCCCAAAGACTTACCATTCTTTGTGTTGGGTCATAGCTTAGGTGGTTTGATTGTGACACATTTCCTGTTGTTTAACAAGCGAAATGATGTTCAAGGCGTAATTTTATCCGGTTCGGCGTTGGAAGCAGGTGAAGACGTAACGCCCTTGAAACAAAAAATAATCAGATTATTAGCGAAAGTTTCCCCGAAAATCAAGACGGTTAAACTGAACCCCAATGACCTTTCTCGCAGCAAAGAGACCGTGGAAGCTTATAAGAATGATCCGTTCATTTATCACGATGGCGGCAAAGCCGGATTGGCCGTAGCACTACTGGACGGCATCGCATTACAGAAAAAACGCTTCAATCAATTTGATTATCCGGTGTTAATCATGCACGGAGGAGCAGATAAAATCACGAACCCCGAAGGCTCGAAGTCGCTATACGAACAATCTAAATCTACCGACAAAACACTTAAAATTTGGGAAGGAGCCTTTCACGAGATTTTCAATGAAATAAATCAAGAGCAAATTATTGACTACACAACAGTGTGGCTCAAAAACCGCATATAGCTATTATTTATGGAGAATATTATTGCAGTTTAAAATTTTTAACGTTAGTTTTGACTGCAATTGGCAATGAGTAATCTATAAGGCCCCTCACAATATCAGTGTAGTACCATGGAAGGAATAAAGAAAATACGCTACGAACTTGAAACGCAACTTTTTGGCGTTTGCTCAAAAATAGGTCAGCACCTTAATTTTTCGGCGAGTAGCGTGCGACGTTACTTCATTTACGCTTCTTTTTTCACTTTTGGTTCACCCATCATTATTTACCTCGTCATTGCGTTTTGGATGGAAGTTCGCAGTCACGTGCGTCGTCATCAAAACCCGAGTGTTTGGGAAATCTAACTTCTCTTCTTCTTGTGCTGCGTATAGTTTTTGATTTATAAGTAGCCAACCTGTTAGCAATACCTTTATTTAACGACAAATTTCACACTAATGTCTGTTCGAGACAATGGAATTCCTGCGTCCGTTCTGAAACAAACTATTTTCAATGAATACATCGCTCCCAACCTTTTACGATAGGTATATAAAACTGTGCAATGACGTCCCGTTAGCCACTGCCTTTGAAAAATACGACCTTTCAGTAGTTATAGAACTGAGTAAACTGGAGGAATTAGGTGATACTATTTACGCAGAAGACAAATGGAATGTTAAGCAAATTTTACAGCATTGCATTGATACCGAACGCATTATGAGTTATCGGGCGTTGCGTTTTGCACGAAACGACAAAGCAGAATTACCAGGATTTGATCAGGATTTGTACGTTGCGGAAGCCACAGTTTCTGAGAGAACCGTAAAAGACTTAATCGAAGAATATAATTTTGTCCGCAAATCCACGGAACTGTTTTTTAAAAGATTGTCAACGGAGAGTTTACAGAAGAAAGGAATAGGTTCAAAAATTGAGATTAGCGTGGAACACCTTGGCTACATGATACTTGGTCATCTGGTTCACCATCAAAACATACTCATAGAACGTTATTATCCGTTAATTGATTCTTGAAATATTAACGGATTCTTAACGGTTTAACCTTGAAACTTCTTACCCGAGAAAGCATCTAATAAATAAAAATGTTATCATTATGAGAAAAACAATTGCCTTATCATTTATCGCTTTAGCGTTAGGAAGCACATCTTGCGTGACTTCTACTCCACAACGAGGTACTAATAGTACATCATCAGTTAGATTAATGAGTGTTGAAGCCGAAGCCCGTCAAAGAACCGAAAGTATGAGTACGTCACTAAATTTATCTGCCTCGCAGAAAGATGATGTAATGGTGGCGAATACCCTGTACTACAAGATTCTAAAAAATCTGAAAGACAACAAGGAAACTTCGAAAAACGGAGCAGCTAAAGAATCTTATATGAAAAAGATTAAGAGTATCCTTACTACTGAGCAGTACAGTAAGTTCGAGACCGAAATGGGCGGTTAATCTTTTTTCATGTAATCGCCCCGGGAAAAGAATTTCTCGATGAAGCAGTACATGAGTATAAAAAAGTACCGACTCCCCATTTCCTTAATTTTCAGTTTGGACTCCCCGTATTTACGGTTTGTCCAACTGTTCGGCACAACGGCGTAGGTATAACCCCGTACAATGGCTTTCAGCGGTAATTCAACCGTGAGGTTAAAGTGCGGGGACAAGAAGGGTTTAATTCCCTGAATTGTTTCCCGCTTATATAATTTAAATGCGTTAGTTGTGTCATCGTAGTTGATTCGCATCAACACACGAATAATGAGATTCGCAACTCTGTTAATAACTTTCTTCAGTTGCGGATAATCAACTACTTTTCCTCCTTTTATCCAACGGCTCCCAAAGACGGCATCTACGTTTTCAGCAATCATGGTATTGTAATATTGCACTAAATCTTCCGGATCATCTGACATATCTGCCATAAAAACTGCGACACAATCTCCCGAGAAACGCTCTAAACCGTACCTTACCGCGTATCCAAAACCGTTTGGTCCTTTATTCGTTTCGAAAACCAACGTCGGAATCTCCTTTTGGAGATCTGTTAAAACCTGAATGGTATTATCCTTTGAGTTATCGTTTGTGACCCAAATTTCGTGCGGGATATCGTACTTTACTAAAGTTTGGTATAACGAGTGTAAAGTTTCGGGAATGGATTCTTCCTCGTTATAGGCGGGGATAACAACGCTTAATTTCATTGTAAATAGGACTTAGTCAAAATTAGAAGCCGTAAATATACAAAGCCCACGGCGTAAACCGTGGGCCTCGAAATAAATTTATACTTTTAGTAAGCTACATTATACCCGCTTGCTGATATTATCGTGCATTTGAGCAAGAGTGGTTTTTAAATCGTATTTCCAGTTCCAAGAAGGATAGTGTTCTTTAAACTTCCGAAGATCTGAGATGTACCAAATATGATCTCCACTTCGGTTTCCTTCGTCGTAGCTATAACTCATCTTGTTTCCGGTAATTTCCTCGCAAAGAGCAATTCCTTCCTGCATCGAGCAGTTTGAGAAACGTCCGCCACCAGCGTTGTAAACTTCACCTGCTTTTGGATCTTGGTAGAAATGCCAGAACATATTTACCAAATCCCACGAGTGAATATTGTCGCGTACCTGCTTTCCTTTGTAACCAAAAATGGTATAATGGTTTTTCGTAATGGCACATTTCATTAAATATGCTAGAAAACCGTGTAATTGTGCTCCTGAGTGGTTCGGTCCGGTAAGGCATCCGCCACGGAAAGTACCAGTTTTCATTCCGAAATAACGACCGTACTCCTGAACAAGCACATCGGCAGCTACTTTAGAAGCACCGAATAGTGAATGTTTCGTGTGATCGATGCTCATTTGCTCGTCAATTCCGAACTCTGAATAAGCGTGATCTTCCGCAATTTCCCAACGTGTTTCCTGCTCAACAAGTGGCAGGTAGTTTGGATTATCTCCGTAAACTTTATTCGTTGAGGTAAACACAAATACTGCTTCCGGGCAATGCTGACGAGTCATTTCAAGCATAACCAACGTACCGTTGGCATTTACCGTAAAGTCCATAAATGGTTCACGAGCAGCCCAATCGTGACTTGGTTGAGCAGCCGTGTGAATTACAAGTTTAATATCTTTTCCGTACTCGGCAAAAATCTTTCCGATTTCTTCTTCCGAGCGAATATCGGCACTGTAATGCTTATAATTTGAGAATTGTTCTTGGAGACGGTTACGATTCCAATCGGTAGAAGCTTCGGCACCAAAGAAATACTGACGTAAATCGTTATCGATACCAATTACTAAATCAAACTTTTCGGACATGAAAGCTACCGATTCACTACCGATAAGCCCCGCTGAACCGGTTACTAAAGCAACGTTCATTAATGTGTGGTGTTAATTGTAAAAATTAAAAAGCAGTTTACTGACTACAAATAAATCAGTAAACCGCTCTCTTGTAATGATATATGGCGTATTAAATAGCGTCTTTCGGAAACATTTTATCACGCAAGTCGTTCGCTTTTTTCTGTAATTCGGGCTTTTCAGTGTAAACATTTTTCAACTGACGAGCAGACGAGTCAGGATGAACACCGTAAATTCTTTCGGAATCTTGGTTAGGAATATCCTGATCAATAGTGTTATATTTCTGATAGGTACAAGACGAAGCCGCCGTTGCAACTACAGCAAGTAATAATACGATTATTCTTTTCATGTGTGCTGGTTATCAATAAATTTGCACAAATTTAAGTTTGTGATTCGATATACCCAAAATTTATAGGATTAAATATATGTTATACGATGTGATTGTCATTGGTGGCGGTATTGTAGGTTTGGCAACTGCCCTAAGGTTAAAGGAACAAAAGCCTACCATCAGGATTATAGTAATTGAGAAAGAAAACGAAGTCGCGGCTCACCAAACCGGAAATAACAGCGGCGTAATCCACTCAGGTCTTTACTATAAGCCGGGTAGTTTGAAGGCGAAAAACTGCATTGAAGGGTATCATCAACTACTTGACTTCTGCAAACAAGAAGATATACCTTACGATTTGTGCGGTAAAATAGTGGTGGCGACCCGGAAAGAGCAACTACCGATTCTAGATGACCTTTTTGAACGTGGACAACAAAATGGTCTGCAAAATTTAAAAATGCTGAATGTAGAAGAAATGCGGGAAATAGAACCGCACGTAAAAGGTCTGAAGGCTATAAAAGTCCCGCAAACGGGAATTATTGACTATAAGCTCGTTTCTCAGAAAATGGCGGATAAAATTCGTTCGTTGGATGCTGAAATACGTTTGGGCGAACGGGTTTCGAGTATTTCGGAGGTAGAAGGACGCTCCACTGTAGTGACAAACAAAGGCAGTTACGAAGGAAAGCTGATTGTAAACTGTGCGGGACTTTACTCCGACAAAGTTGCTCAAATGACCGAAAAAGAGCCGATTGACATCAGGATTACGCCGTTCAGAGGTGAATACTTTGAGTTAAAATCCGAAAAGCAGCACTTAGTCAAACACCTGATTTATCCCGTTCCAGATCCCAACTTTCCATTTTTAGGCGTTCATTTCACCCGCATGATAAACGGTGGCATCGAAGCGGGACCAAACGCCGTAATGGCATTCCGCCGAGAAGGTTATAAAAAGCTGGATTTTAAATTTAGTGAATTGTGGGAAACGCTGACATGGCCTGGCTTTCAAAAAGTAGCAGTAAAATACTGGCAAACCGGATTGGGCGAAATGTACCGTTCGTTTTCAAAAGGAGCATTTACCAAGGCTTTGCAGGAACTTATTCCCGAAATCCAAGCTGATGATTTAATTCCCGGCGGAGCGGGCGTTCGTGCCCAGGCGTGCGATCGTACCGGCGGGCTACTTGATGATTTTGCAATTATCGAAAATAAGCAAGCCATCAACGTCCTGAATGCACCTTCTCCCGCCGCAACTTCTGCTTTATCAATTGGGAATGCAGTAAGCGAAATGGTTTTGAAGCGTTTGTAGAGTTTATCTTATTGAATAGTCAAACCCTTTTCGGAGTAAACCACAGTGGATTGGAGTGAGTTCATCTTCGTGACCGACACGTAAATGATGGGCGAACTTCTTTCCCTGTGGAGTTACTTTCCTGATTAATTCGCTATCAAGAATTTCGTCGGTGTAGAATTTCAGGTCGAGTTCGTTTTTCATCGGACGAATGATGAGCCACGTCTTTTTACTCATAAAAATAATGGTATTCACCGAAGCTCCGTAAGAAACAGGTTTCCACTTTTCAATTTCTGTAACTAATGTATCGAATGCCAAAATCAACCGGTCGGGTTTACCCAAAAATAGCTCCCCGATGTCTTTTACGACGTAATAGTGCGATTGATTATTGGTTTTGAACAACCGCTTACATTTTGGGCACGTCCACATTTTCACTTTCCTTTTTCAGCGATTCGTTCAGGTAATCTTCGATGCCACGCAATACCTGCGGATTCGCTCCCATCCCAAAATGACTACTCTGGATTTCACAATTTACGTGCAGTTCGTCCTCACAGTTTTCCATGCACGCCTGCCACGGCACTACGCCATCCTTTTTGGAATACAGACATAATGTAGGGACGTGAGCGGGTTCGGGAATTTGTCGGGTGAACGTTTCGTCAATTTCTGATTCTTTGTTTAACAATGCAAACACCCATTTTGCGTGATTTGGAGCTTGGATATTTGCGAACGGGCTACCTATGGTTATTAGGCATTTCACTTTATCAGGAAGTTGTTTCGCAATTTCCCGAGAAAATATTCCGCCCATACTCCAACCAATTAGTATCACTTTTTGTCCGGAGTTGTCACTCAACTGTTCTACTTTTTGCCGCAAAACTTCAAGGCTCTGCATTCTTCCTAAATTCATGCCCATTTCCCAACCCTGAACTTTAAAACCTGATTTGTGCAAAAATTTACGCAAAATGATAGTAGCACGGTCTGAGCTAAGCAAACCAGGCACAACCATTACCGGAACTCCGTGACCTATATTAACGTACCGCTGCCGTTTTATGAAAAAATACCCGCGGATGGTTTCAATAGTTGCCCGAAAGACTTCTGTCAGGTGTAAAAACCAACTTGGTTTCTTGATTGATTCGTTCATTGATGATTTACTAAAATGTTGGTTTGCTTCGCAAAGCTTTCTTCTCTGACTGACTCTTTTTGTCTTTGAGTCTTGCACGAATAGCCGACTTACTTGGCTTGGTCGGTTTCCGTTTTTTGGGTTCTTTAAGAGTTTTACGAAGTAATTTGATGAGTTTCTTAACCGCCAGTTCTTTGTTTTTCAACTGACTCCTGCTTGCTTGCGATGTAAGCAGGATAACGCCTTCAGACGTTAACTTGGGTTTTAACCGTTCGAGTAGTTTCGATTTGATATGTTCCGGTATAAGTTTTGAATTCGGAATATCAAAACGCACTTCCACTTTGGTTTCAACCTTATTAACGTGTTGCCCGCCCGCTCCGCCGCTTCGCGAAGTCTGAAAACGAAACTCCGACGTAAGGTTCGGAAGCTCGGTTATATTTCTACGAGATGAATTATCGTCGCTCACTTTTTTCTCTTTTTCTTTTTGGGTACAAACTCTTCTCGGTCCCGAAGTTTCTTATCATCAACTTTGCGGTTCAGAAATTCGTTTATTTTATCCATGTCGTAGTTCATTTGAATTTCACCAAATGAATTTATTTCAATATCAAAACCGTCTAATTCTTTGTGAACCCGTGGTTTTGCATCTTTATCTTCTTTATTCTTTGCCATTTTTATTTCAGTTTTTAAAGTTATATGTTTCTGAGTTTCTTTTAGAATATCCCGCTAATTTCGGAATAGTCCTCCTTTCTTTTACTTCTACAACCAACGAAATTTCAACTAGTTCCCTTCGGGTAAATGCCGGAAAGTCTTGCGGTGGTATTTTGTTATTCCGTGGGCTCTGATTGCATTTCGGTGCGGAGGAGTTGGGTAGCCGGCGTTTGTATGCCAGGAATACATCGGAAACTCCTGAGCAATTTCCTCCATGTACTCATCCCGATAAGTTTTGGCTAATATCGAAGCCGCCGCGATTGACAGAAATTTGGTATCGCCTTTGATAATACACGTATGCGGAACCATCGGGTAAGGTGTAAAGCGGTTTCCGTCAATGAGTAAATGCTCCGGAACATTATCCAGCTTTTCAATTGCCCGGTGCATTGCCAGGAAACTCGCTTTCAGGATATTAATTTCGTCAATCTCTTCGGGGGTACATTCGGCTACGGCGTAGGTAATGGCGTCACGTTCGATTACAATTCGTAATTCCTCCCGTTGCTTTTTTGTCAGCTGTTTGGAGTCGTTTAGTAGATTGTGCTTGTAACCTTTCGGTAAAATAACGGCTGCCGCTGTTACAGGTCCGGCAAGGCATCCCCTACCCGCTTCGTCGAGTCCGGCTTCAACAACCAGCGAATTATAACAGGATCTTAGCATTATTAGTATTTGTAAAGAAAACGTAAAGTTACGAAAATGTAGCTGCTGTATCATTCAAATAGTACCTTTAGCTTTAAGCTTCGGTTGTTAAACATTCGTAGCTTTCAGAAATTGTACATAAACTTCAATCTTACTTCTTTTTAACTACTTTTACGTTTGAAATCTACTCCAAAACCTAATCTATGGAAAATTCTGCTGCAAAGAAATTTGGTACGGCTCCCGTTTTCTTTACTGCCATATCTACTATATTAGGAGCAATTATGTTCCTGCGTTTTGGTTTTGCGGTAGGAAACTTAGGTTTGGCAGGCACAATTGCTATCATCGTGATAGGACACGCCGTAACCATCCCGACCGCGATGGCAATTGCCGAAATAGCAACTAACTCTAAAGTAGAAGGTGGCGGAGAGTATTACATCATTTCCCGCTCGTTTGGTTTGGTTATCGGTTCCACCATTGGTGTAGCGTTATACCTCTCGCAAGCTATTAGCGTAGCTTTTTATATTATGGCTTTTACCGAAGCCTTTACCCCATTATTCGACTTTTTACTCATCAAATACAAGTTTATGCCTTGGGCCGAATGGCTATTACTGCAAAAACAAACCGTCGCAATTCCCGCTCTTTTTGTACTCACAGTAATTGTGTTGTGGAAAGGAGCCGCTTTGGGCGTCAAGATGCTCTACTTTGTAGTTGCTACACTAACGGTTGCGATGATTGCTTTCTTCTTAGGAGGTCCCATCACAGAAACCACCGCCGTAATCACCGAAGCTCCGGTTTCAAACGTGTCACTTTTCACGGTTTTTGCCATTATTTTTCCGGCTTTTACCGGTATGACCGCCGGAGTTGGTCTTTCGGGAGACTTAAAAGACCCCGGTCGTTCCATTCCTTTAGGAACGCTCTCAGCAACCCTGATTGGTATGATCGTTTATGTATTTATCGCCATAAAATTAGACAACTCTGCTTCAAGTGCTGCATTATCTGACACTTCCAGGTTAGTCATGTCAGATATTGCCATTCAAGGATGGTGGCTTATTCCGCTTGGTCTTGCCGCCGCTACGATTTCGTCAGCTTTAGGTTCTATTCTCGTAGCTCCAAGGACACTTCAGGCAATTGCCCGTGACAACGTAATACCTTCAAAATTTGTAAATAATTGGTTATCTATTGGTCGTGGAAACTCTGACGAACCTTTCAACGCTACGCTTGTTACTGTTGTTTTGTCAATTGTATTTATCATGCTCGGTGCGTTAAACGCCGTGGCGGAAATTATCTCCATGTTCTTTATGGTGACGTACGGTTCGCTTTGCTTGATATCGTTCCTGCAACACTTCGCCGGAGACCCTGCTTACCGCCCCCGATTTAAATCAAAATGGTTTATTTCGTTGTTCGGGGCGATTGCCTGTTTCGGGTTGATGTTTTTCATGAATGCCGCATACGCCGCTACTTCTATTCTCTTCATATTAGGGCTTTACCTGATTATCAACTATTCAAACAAAGACAAGAAAAACATGGCAATCATCTTTCAAGGGGTGATTTTCCAGTTGACTCGTCGTTTGCACGTTTTCTTACAAAAGACGGAGAAAGAAGACAGCAAAAGCTGGCGTCCATCTGCGGTTAGTTTGAGTTCGAGTTCTTTTACTCGATTGGATAGTTTTAACCTCATCCGTTGGATATCTCATCGCTACGGTTTCGGAACCTATATCCACCACATTGACGGTTATTTATCGAAACAATCAAACGAAGATGCCCGTAAACAGCACCGTCGTTTGGTAAAAATGGCGGATGCCAGCGGCAGTAAAGTGTACGTAGATACGCTGATTAACAACAAATTTACCCATTCTATCGGTACCGTGATTCAGTTACCGAGTATTTCGGGTACGGAAAATAACTTACTTATTTTTGAAAATTCGGCGAACAAACCAGAAGAGATTGCGGCGATCGTAGACAATTTCAAAATTATCAAGTCCGCAAACTTCGATATCTGCATTCTGAATTTATCAGAAAAGCAATACGGGTTTATGCGGGAAATTCACGTTTGGATTACCAAAAATGACCTTGCCAATGCCAATCTAATGATTTTGATGGCGTATGTAATCTCTGGTCACCCTGACTGGCGAAACGGCGAAATCAAAGTTTATTCGGTAGTTCCGGCGGAGACGATGGTGGAAGAAAGAAAAGATTTTGAAGAGCTTATCAGAACCGGTCAATTACCCATTTCGATGAACAACGTGCAGTTTATCTCCCGGGATTCTGAGTCTGATTTACGTTCATTGATTAAAGAACGCTCTCGCGACGCTGATTTAATCATATTGGGATTTGTGGAGGAAGCCATCAAACGTTTCGAAACTTCGATGTTTGACGGCTACGAAGGTCTGTCGAATATTTTATTCATAAACACTAAAGAAGAAAAACAGATTAAATAGAGTTTCGGGATTCATGGGTTTTACGATGTTGAACTCCTATGCTCCGTTGGCCTTTTGTCCGTTTACCGTTACATTAATCCTTAAAAATAGATTTAGCAAATCATGCAATCATCTAATAAGTTACTCAGCATTTTTCGTAAAATTGCTTTTAT
>JBLHXN010000049.1:0-24306 GCA_047630355.1 Spirosomataceae bacterium
TTATCTTTTGAGATAGCAAAGCATTTTCAGCTCGTAAGTTCAATATGATTTCTTTGTCGGTCACCATGTAACATTAGCAAATTTTAACCAAATAAACTATTTCGGCAAAAGAACCTGAGTAGTTACATGCGGTTTAATACCGTAAATGCAGGATGCGACATTGAAAAATGTTAATAGGTTCAAATCCTATTTGAAAGGAAGATAATCAAACCCGTAGGCTTAGGTTTGGAATCATTATTTTATTCTTTTTTACACTTTGTTGTTGTGCTATTTTAATGCAATACAACAAGCGGGTTACTGCAATTGCACTAACCCGCCGTATATTTCTACCAAATTTAATAAAAATATTCCACTTTTTACACGTTCGAATAATTATACGGTAGTTATATGCGAAAAT
Source organism: Spirosomataceae bacterium (assembly GCA_047630355.1). Lineage (GTDB taxonomy): Bacteria > Bacteroidota > Bacteroidia > Cytophagales > Spirosomataceae > JANQUM01. Next base: position 398 of record JBLHXN010000049.1, read on the forward strand.
TTACACTGCTGATTATAAGTAAGTTATATTCATCTTTTAGCCTTGAGAGTTTTTCAACAACAATATCTCCAAAAATAAACGTTTATAACCGTTAGAAACAGAGAGTACCGTTTTTGTATCCACAAAAAAAGAGCGACCACTACAGTCGCTCTTTTTACAAATCTATTTTTGAGTTTTCAAATCAAAACTTCAATCCCGGGAAGTAAGCTGAATCGCCCAGTTCTTCTTCAATACGGATTAATTGGTTGTATTTCGCCATCCGGTCAGAACGCGAAGCAGAACCGGTTTTGATTTGTCCGGTGTTTAACGCAACCGCTAAGTCAGCAATTGTGGCATCTTCGGTTTCTCCCGAACGGTGCGACATTACGCTCTTGTACTTGTTACGGTGAGCTAAATCTACGGCAGAAATGGTTTCTGTCAACGAACCAATTTGATTTACTTTCACCAAAATAGCGTTGGCAATTTTCTTGTCAATTCCTTCCTGCAAACGCTTTACGTTTGTTACGAAAAGATCATCACCCACTAATTGGATTTTGTGTCCTGACAAACGGGTAGATTCTGCCCATCCGTCCCAATCGTCTTCGTCCATGCCGTCTTCAATCGAAATAATCGGGTATTTATCCGCCCAAGTATCCCAATACGCCGCCATTTCTTGCGAAGTAAGTTGCTTTCCGCTTGATTTTTTGAACGTGTAAAGTCCCGTCTTTTTGTCGTAGAATTCAGAAGCAGCGGCATCCATGGCGATAAAAATATCTTCGCCCGGCTTATAACCCGCTTTCTCAATCGCGATTAAAATGGTTTCGATGGCTTCTTCGTTTGAACCGATATTTGGAGCAAATCCACCTTCGTCACCTACGTTAGTTGAGTAGCCTTTTGCACTCAATACTTTCTTTAAATGGTGGAAAACTTCCGTTCCCATTCTCAACGCGTCAGAAAACGTGTCTGCCTTGGCGGGCATCACCATAAATTCCTGAAAATCAATTGAATTATCAGCGTGCGAACCACCATTTATAATGTTCATCATTGGCACAGGCAATGTATTTGCACTTACGCCACCGATGTAACGGAACAACGGCAACGCCGCTTCCTGAGCCGCCGCTTTCGCAACCGCAAGCGAAACGCCCAAAATGGCGTTTGCTCCTAAATTTCCTTTATTTTCCGAACCGTCGAGGTCAATCATTGCCTGATCAATCATGTTTTGCTCAAACACGTTTGCTCCCAATAACTCTTCGGCTATTTTTTCGTTTACGTTTTGGACGGCTTTCAAAACGCCTTTTCCCATATAAACGTTTTTGTCGTCGTCACGGAGTTCAACGGCTTCGTGAACACCGGTAGAAGCTCCCGACGGAACCGCCGCACGACCCACGAATCCGTTTTCGGTCATTACGTCAACCTCTACGGTTGGGTTTCCTCTGGAATCAAGAATTTGGCGGGCGTGAATTTTTACGATTTGACTCATTTAATAGTATTTTTAGTTAAAAAATCGGCTGACCAGCTGACCAGCGTTGCGTATTTCGATTGGCTTAGTTCAACTTTGTACTTAAATTGTACAATAAGTAGCGAACAAATCGAATTATTCTGCAAATAAACAACTTTTTTAAATCTCGTGACACTTTCAGACGTTATCAAATTTTAACACAAATGTTTATGTTAGCAACGTTGGAACAAAATTTGAGAGCGACTAACTAACTCATTATCACAAAAAATGCACCACAGATTTATACCCGTCATCCTGTTTTTACTTTTAAGAATTTCACTCAAAGCTCAGGTAACTACCTTGAGTCCAAACGATTTTTACGATCGGCTCAAAACCGTTAACAATCCGCAATTACTGGATTTACGAAACGACACCGATTTTGGAGTTGGGCACGTAAAAAAAGCGGTGAATTTCGACTATAATTCGGAAGATTTTGAAAGCTTCATTCTCGGAAACTTCGATCAAAATCAGCCGTTATTCATTTACTGCTACGCCGGAATCAGAAGTTCACAAGCTAAAACATACATTTCAGAATTGGGTTTCAAAAACGTTGTCGAACTCGAAAAAGGCTTTACCAATTGGACCGCCAGCAGCAAACCGTACGTTTCTTCGCAGGCATTCACAAAACCCATTGCGGCGTTCACAACGAAAGATTTTGAGCGTAAAATAAGAACAACCGAGATATTATTGGTTGATTTTTACGCCGATTGGTGCGGTCCGTGCAAGAAAATGAAACCTATTTTACAAAAAATTGCCCGCGAAAACCCTAACGTGAAGCTTCTTCAGGTAGATGCTGATAAAAGCGAAGACATTGTAAACGCCTACAAAGTAAACGAAATACCAACGCTAATCCTGTTTAAAAACGGACGACAAAACTGGCGGGACAGCGGAATCAAAACCGAACGCGAATTGAGGAACGTTATTCAGTAATTTACTTACCTTTGTGCTACACCTACTCGCGAGATATGATTGCCTTTTTAGACGGAAAACTTGCATACAAAGACCCAACTCACGTAATTATTGACGCCAACGGCGTTGGTTACGAAGTGAAAATTTCGCTCCAAACTTACAGTAAACTTCATGACAATACCGAGAAGGTAAAGCTTCATACGTTGCTGATTGTGCGGGAAGATTCGCAAACGCTTTATGGTTTTAGTGAGTCTGACGAAAAGCAACTTTTTGAAAACCTAATCAGCGTTGCGGGCATTGGACCGAGTACCGCTATCGTGATGCTTTCGTCGCTTTCTTCTGACGAGATAAAGCAGGCAATTATTTCGGAGGATGTCAGAACGGTGCAAAGCATCAAGGGCATCGGGGCAAAAACCGCCGCCCGGACAATCATCGAACTGAAAGATAAGCTCAAGAAAGAAGTGGTGGCATCGGGCGTGAACCCAACCGTTTTCGCTTCCCAAAATCTTACACTTCGCAGCGAAGCTTTGACGGCTTTAACTACGTTGGGAATCCCGAAAACTGCCGCCGAAAAGAACGTCGATACGATATTGAGACGCAGCGGAGGCGACATCTCACTGGAAGAACTCATCAAATTGGCTCTCCGTTAAATCAAAAAATCAAAACTTTAGGGCGTCCCTTAGAATAATGGCAAGATTTTAGTCGTTTTAACACGAAGCCTAAAACAGCTGAAAACAAGCATTTTTATATGCCTAAAAACTACTTAAAGTACACTTTCCTCTTATTATTGAGTTTATGCGGCACGCTTTCTACGTTTGGTCAAGTATCGCTTGACAGCCTTACGTCCAAGTTTAATACGTTAAAAGTGGAAGCTCCCGCCAGATTTCTCGATACGCCAACGCTCGCGTTTCCTGATTCGGTCAGTAAAAGCGGCACTCGTCCCGTATTTCGTTGGCAGGAAGGTTACCTGAGTCGGTTCGGAACACCGTATTATTCGTCGCCGTTTTACACCATTACGCCGTCTAAAGTCAAGACTTCTATTCAGTACCAACCGCAGAAAGGAGCATTTGACATCAGTCAGCGTATTTCAGATAGTTTGAATTACCGGGCACCACAAACGCTTACGTTTGACGAGTATTCGAGCATCCAGAATGCCGCCATCCGCAAGAGTATCATGCGGGATTACGAGAAATTAGCGGACGGAAATAGCACAGTAAGCGGACGCGGTTTGAATCCATCTATTAACAAAAACCCAGTCCTGGACCGAATCTTCGGTGGTAAGATTCCCGAATTTACGCCTAACGGTTTTATTAGCGTTGACTTGCGAATCGGGCAGCAATTCATCAACAATCCATTTCTTCCAATTTTTCAGCGTCGTTCCCCGATTTTTGATTTAGATCCACAGATTAACATCAATTTCAATAGCCTTTTCAGCGGCGGACAAGGCGGAAATGGCGTTCCGGGACGAGGTAGTTCAGGGCGGGGAAACTTACCAAACCAATTACCTGGTTTAGATCAACTTGATCGGTTCGGAAATATTAAAAACCTGGCGGGAGCTTTAGACAAATTCGGGAATATAAAAGATAAGCTTGGCGTTGTCGGAAATTTTGACACGAAATCAGCCTTCGGAACCGAGAATCAGTTTAAGATAAATTACCGCAACGAACCGGAGAATATTCTGCAATCGATTGAACTCGGAAACGTAAGTATGCCCGTGCGGAGTCAGCTGATTCCCGGCGTGCAAAACCTGCAAGGAGGAAAAGTAGGATTGCGTTTTGGTAAACTTTATGTAACCTCCGTTTTTGCCAATCAACAATCCCGCACGGAATCAATAATTATCAACGGCGGAAACCAAACTCGTCCGTTTGAAATCAGAAGCGATAATTACGACGAAAACCGCCACTTTTTCTTGGGACAATATTTCCGAAACAACTACGAAAAAGCACTTCGCAATTTACCGATGGTTCTTTCTGGCGTTCGGATTACCAGAGTAGAAGTTTACGTAACCAACCGGACGAATACGGTTGAAAGTATGCGAAACCTCGTCGGAATTGCGGATTTGGGCGAACCAAAACCTTTTAACGAATCTTTCATCGGAAAGGCTGGACAACCCGCTGATAACAACGTAAACGATATTTACAGCAAATTAGCAAATAACGAATCGTTCCGAACGATTGACAATACCAATAGCGAATTAGTAGATTTAGGTTTGAAAAAAGGCGTTGGTTTTGAATTGCTTCGCGGAGCGAAAAGACTGACCGATCGGGAATTTATTCTGCAACCCGAACTCGGTTATATTTCCTTATTCACGCCCCTTCGTAACGATGAGATTCTTGCCGTTGCGTACGAATACACACTTAACGGACGCAAATATCAGGTCGGTGAGTTGGCGGAAGATTATTCCATCCGTCCCGCCGATGAGGTGATTACGATGAAAATGTTGAAGTCTTCCACGATTCGGAACAACCTCAATAATCCGATGTGGGATTTGATGATGAAAAACGTGTACTCGATGGGTCAGGGACAAATTGAACGGGATGGTTTTCAACTCAGAATCATTTACAAAGACGACCGTACCGGCATTGACAATCCAAACTTACAAGAAGGTGCCCAGTTGAAAAACCGCCCGCTGATTGAGGTAATGAAACTTGATAAGTTAAATTACAACCTCGATCCGCAACCCGACGGTAACTTTGACTATATCGAAGGAATTACGGTCAACGAGCAATACGGAAAAATCATTTTCCCCGTGCTTGAGCCGTTCGGTTCGTTCTTAGAATCTAAGTTCACAGCAAGTGAACAGCTACTGAAAGAGAAATACGTTTTTAACGAATTGTACGAGCAAACGCTCATTGATGCCCAGCAGATAAATACGAAAAATAAGTTTTTCATTACGGGAAGTGTTCGGTTAAGCAGTCGGGAAATACCACTTCCTTTGGGAGCATCGGGGCAATCGGTTCGGGTGTACGCCGGAGGTGTCGAATTACAGCAGGGTGTTGACTATACCGTTGATAATCAACTCGGTAGAATTCGTTTAACAAACGAAAGCATTCTCAATTCAGCCCGACAAATCCGGATTGATTACGAAAGACCGGATTTATTTCAGGCTCAGTTCAGACGTTTGTTCGGTCTGCGTTTAGACTACACCGTCGGGCGTTTTCTACGTTTGGGTGCTACGCTAATGGATATGCGAGAAACTACGCCCGGCTTTCTGACGAGAGCCGCCATCGGGAACGAACCAGTAAATAACACGATTTGGGGACTTGACTTAAACCTAAAAACGAATTGGTACGGCTTGACCCGTGCACTTGATAAAATACCATTCTTAGAAACAAAAGAAACGTCGGCAATTCAACTTACCGCAGAATTTGCCCAGCTAAGACCAGGCGTGAATAATAAGCGAGTGAGCGGAAACGCCATGATTGATGATTTTGAAACCGCCCGAAACATCAACGATTTAACCCGCCAACCCACAAGGTGGCGGCTCGGAGCTACGCCCGAAAAGTTTGACGAACGCGGACAATTTGGCGAGCTTGGTTATAACTACCGCCGGGCAAAAATGTCTGTTTACACGCTTGATCCAAGTGCATTTTTCACCGGAGGTTTCGGAACAAATTCAGGAACAATAAGTACGCAAATCACTGGTGACGCCGCGAATAACCTTTACGAACGTGCTTTTAACATTCAGGATATTTTCCCCGGACGCTCCCGCCCTGCTTTGGGTCAGCAGCTTCCCACCGCTATTCTGGACGTATCTTACTTCCCCGAAGAAAAGGGTATGTACAATTACAACCCAGAATTATCAGCAGAAGGTTTGTTGAGCAATCCAAAAAAGAATTTTGGTTCGGCAACGAGAGGATTAACTTTCGACGCTGACTTTGATAATGCCAACGTAGAATACTTGGAATTCTGGATGCTTGACCCCTTTAAGGATCAGGTAAGAGACGGCGTAAAAAATTTACAGAACACCACAGGCGGTAAACTTATTTTCCACTTGGGTGATATTTCGGAAGATGTTATTCCGGATAGTCGGTTTAATTTTGAGAACGGGCTTCGTCCCGATAGTACTTCGGGCACAGAACCAATTGCTACCGTTTGGGGAAAAGCACCCCGCTCCCAATATGTAACAGACGCATTTGCCAACAGCGAGACTTCCCGAGCCAATCAGGATGTTGGCTTAGAAGGCCTTTCCAATGCTGAAGAAACCAATTTCTACGCCACCTACCTGAATACGATTCGGGGAAAGGTAACAAACCCATTAATCCTGAACGAAATTCTTGCTGACCCTTCGGGCGATGACTTCCGCTTCTACTTAGACAGTTCATTTCCGCAAGGAGTAAGCTTTCTCCAGCGTTTCAAAAATTACCTTGGCATGGAGAATAATGCTCCCGTAACGCAAGGAACGGAGCTATTGCAAGGAAACTCGTTTACCGCGGATAAGGAAGACGTAAACGATGATAATACCATTAACGACGTTGAGAATTACTACGAATACGAAATTGATCTACAACCCGACCGCCTCGAAGTAGGTAACGGTTTTATCATTGACAAAGTAACTTCTCCCGGAGCAGAGAACGCCACGTGGTACTTATTCCGCGTGCCGCTTCGTCAGTTCACCGGAAAAACGGGCGATATCAACGGTTTTAAATCCGTTCGTTTTATGCGGATGCTCATGACAAATTGGGAACAACCCGTGGTTTGTCGTTTCGGAACGTTGCAGCTAGTTTCTAATTTGTATCGGATTTATCCATACGAACTTTCAAACGTTGGTCTTGCCGAAATTCCGGAACCTTACGATGCCAAATTCAAAGTTGCTACCGTAAGTATCGAGGAAAATGGCTGCGACGAGCAGGGAAATTGCAATGTAAAAGAAGGACGAACGCCGTACGTAGTTCCTCCCGGATTTGTACGTGACCGTGATTTTACGCAAATAGGAAACGTGTTCCAGTTCAATGAGCAATCTATTAGTTTAGGTGTTGAAAACCTACGGGACGGCGATGCAAGAGCAGTATTCAAAAATACGAAACTTGATCTCAACATGTACAAACGCTTGCAGATGTACATTCACGCCGAAACGCCTAAAGAAGTACCTTTTCAGGATAACTACGGTGTTGGAGCTTTTATAAGAATTGGTACAGATACCCGCGATAACTATTACGAAATTGAACTGAGTGATTTACAGATTACCGTAAATCAGGAAGGATTACAGGACGCAACGCAAATCTGGCCGCTCGAAAATGAAGTAGATTTCCCGATTGATGAGTTACGAAACCTCAAGATTGCCCGAAACCTTGCCGGAGCAGGGTTTACCGAACGTTTCACGAAAGAAGTTCTCATTGACGGAACAGCGTTTGGTGCCAATGGTGACGAAAGATCTATCGGCGTTACCCGCAGCTACAAAATTTCCGTTGTTGGAAATCCTGATTTGAGTAATGTCCTGACGGTTATGCTCGGCATGACGAACCCGCTTTCTGACGATCAACAACCGAAATCCTTTACGGTTTGGATGAACGAACTCCGGGCAAATGGTTTTGACCAAACGCCCGGCGAAGCGGGAATTTTATCCGCCGATATAAAACTCGCCGACATAGGAACAATCCTACTAAACGGTAACTTCTCGACCTTCGGTTTCGGAGGCGTGCAAGACCGGATTTCGATGCGTACCCGTGACAATGCGTACAGCTTCGGCGTGGCAACTTCACTTGATTTAGATAGGTTTACGCCGCAGAAATGGGGATTGAGTATCCCGTTTTTCGTGAGTTATGACTGGCAGCAGGTTACGCCTTACTTTGACCCGTTAGATCCGGACATCAGGCTGCGAGATTTAGTTAATCTCAAAAATCAGGGATTGCTCGATAATTTCAACAAAAACGGCATTACGGATTTAAACGAATACATGGATTTGATTGTAGACCGCAGCGTAAACCGTGGTTTCAACTTTACGAACGTTCGCAAGACGAGAACTGATCTCAGCAAGAAAACGCACTTCTACGATTTGGAGAATTTTGCCGCTACGTTTGCCAAGAACCGTTCGAACCGAAGCAACGTCTTAATTTCTGATTACACCTCTGAGCAGGCACGGGGCGGTCTGAGTTATTTATATCAGCCCAAACCATTTGTGTGGGAACCGTTTAAAGCAACCGAATTTAAAGAAGGGCGTTTTAGCTGGATAAAAGATTTCAATTTCGCCCCAAAACCTTCCGTAGTTGCGGTTCGCAGCGAGTACGACCGAAGCTTTATCAGCACGCAATACCGAAACGATCGCTTAACTACCGCCGCCATTGCTCCCAATATTCAGAAGTATTTCTTGGGGAACAGGACCTACGATTTACAATGGAATCTGAGCCGCAGCTTATTACTGAACTACAATGCGGTGATGAATACGATTATTGACGAACCTTTCGGAGACATTGATACCGAAGCCGAACGGGACTCGCTTCGGGGCTCGATTTTTAGCTTGGGTCGTCCAAAAGAATACCGTCAATCCATGGATTTTACGTGGCGATTACCTACCGATAAAATTTATTTACTGGACTGGGTTCAGGCAGATGCCAAATACAATAATCAATTCGGTTATCGTGCCAACTCGTTCGGAATCAGAGAAACATTTGACGACGGCACTGAAGGTGATCTTTTCGGAAATTACGCCGAGAACGGACGCGAAATTGGAATTCGTGGTCGGGTTGATTTGGTAAAACTTTACAACAAAATCAAGTTCCTGAAATTTGCCAATTCTCCCAAAGCACCACGAAGCAACTTTACGAGGGCATTTGGTGACGAGGAAATATTGGAATCGGGCGGCAGCGATCTGGCACGAACGCTGACTCGCTTGCTAATGACGATACGGGGAATTAACTTCAATTATTCCAATATTCGCACCACAGTTTTACCGGGCTTTTTGCCTTCACCACGTTACTTTGGATTAAGCAACGAATTCCGTTTTGAAGATGCCTTACCTTTCGTTTTGGGAAGTCAACGCTACAAAGTTGACCCAACTCAGCCGGGCGGTTGGCTTTACGAAGCGGATGCAAACGGTTGGTTATCAAAAAATACACAACGCAACGATCCGTTTATTCAATCCCGCCAAAAGCGTTTTGATTACAACGTTAACTTAGAGCCGTTCAAAGGCCTTAGAATGCAAATTAAAGGTAATTACGCTAAAGGCGACGATTATCAGATTTTGTACCGCCCACAGACACAAGGCGGCGATTTTGAGATTTTGAGTCCAATTAGAAACGGAAACATGAGCATTTCGTTTTGGTCGTTTAATACCTTACCAAAACGCTTAAAACGAAACGATGATTGGCAACAAAATGACATCTTTGATTTATTCAGGAGTTACCGCACGCACGTCAGCGATTACTTCAATACTAATTTAGCCAACGGCCAGGAAAATCAGTTTGATGTCAGCTCACAAGATGTATTGATTACGGCATTTATCGCCGCATATAGCGGAAAAGGACTTTACCAAAGTGATTCTTCTGAGCAAGTGAACATTTTAAATAAGTACCTGGATAAGAATATCAAACCGTTTGAAACCACAGACGGTCGCCGGGCAACGTTCAATAACTTATTCCGTTCGTTACCATTCCCTAACTGGCGAATTGACTTTGCGGGGGTAGAAAAAATACCGTTATTCAACACCATTTTCTCTTCCATCACGCTGAGTCACAGCTATACTTCCACGTACAATATTGGCAACTTCACATCGTCATTAGATTACGGGAATAATACGCTAGATAATTACACCGATTTATTGTACCTCAATTTATTGGCAAATGATTACACCTACGGTTTCCGGATTGGAGATGTGCTGAACACCGCACTTTACACGCCACTTTTTGTGATGAGTACGGTAAGTATTGAAGAGAAATTTGGACCCGTAATCGGAGCAAACTTCCGATTGAAGAATGGCATGACCGGGCGATTGGACTGGAACTTAGAAAGGCGTTCGGGCTTAAACCTTGGTAACTTACAGGTAGCCGAGTACAACCGAAACGACATTGTGGCTTCCATCGGTTTTAGAAAAAATAACGTTCGGATTCCGATTCGGGGCCGAGACGGAAATCAAATTGTTTTGAAAAACGATTTGAATTTTAATTTTAACCTGACCGTCAGCGATTTGAAGATGATTCAACGCCCGTTAGAAGGCGATGCCATCGCGATTCAGGGAAATTACAATGTGCAGATTCGTCCGCAGATTCAGTATCAGTTCAACAAGAAGTTTTCAGGGAGTTTCTATATCGAGCGTTTAGTAAATAATGCGTTTACGTCGCTATCGTTTGACCGCCGCTCTACCATTGGCGGAATAAACGTCCGGTTTAATTTAGCTGATTGATTTCAGACTTTAGAGATGGAAGCTTTCGTTCAAGTTTTCTTGGCTCTTTTTCAAATTTTATGATCGTCTGTGCATCGAAATTCATAATTCTTTTAAAAAATCACGTGCAGAACGACTCTCCTTTTTACCATCTAAACATATCTTTTAACTCTTCCAGACTTTCCTTAATGTGATTACGGATGTATTCATCAGAATCACCACCTTCTTCTTCAACCTGAACTTCCTCCTTTACTTCTAAGATTATTGTTGCCATTTCAATCTATTTTTAACAAAATACAATTTAGGACACTAAATAAAAATCATTTCGGAATATTACGGTTTTCCGCTAACTTGCATCCGCAACGTTGTGAAGAACTCAGAAACTTCAGACGATAAACACACAAACTTTAGAACCTGAACAGCATATGAACTTTCCTGAAGATTTACGCTACACCGAAGAACACGAGTGGGTACGCATTGAAAACGAAAATACTGCGGTAGTTGGTATTACAGATTTTGCCCAAAGTGAATTAGGAGACATCGTTTACGTCGAGATTGAAACCGAAGGCGAAGAATTTACCGCTAACGAAGTATTCGGAAGTATTGAAGCTGTTAAAACGGTTTCCGATTTATTCTTGCCAATTTCCGGAACGGTAATCGAGGTGAACGAAGCACTTGAAGACGCTCCTGAAACTGTAAACGATGACCCGTACGAAAAAGGATGGCTTATCAAAATGACCATAAAAGATATGGCGGAATTTGACAAATTAATGTCAGTAGAAGAATATAAAAAGCTTATTGGTCAATAAGTACTATAGTTTTCTCTTTCTGAAGTCAATCGTAAAAGCCCCAAGGGGCTTTTTTTATAACCTAATCAAAAGAGAATAACCCAAAAACTTCAAACAGCTACTTTACGCGTTTTAAAGTATTTTCTCTTTCATCTTTTGTCTTCCTAAATGAAACTTCTCTTACGAAAAGCTACGGTTTTAGATGCAAACTCCGATTTTCACGATCAATCGGTTGATCTGATTATTGATGATGGGAAAGTAGTCAAAATTGGCACTGATTTGAGTGTTGAAAATGCCACGGTAATTACCTCAGATAATCTGCACGTTTCGATTGGCTGGATGGATGTTGGTGCGGTAGCTACTGATCCAGGATTGGAATACAAAGAAACGTTGGAAACACTCCGTTTGGTAGCCGCAGCCGGCGGTTTCACAGATATTACCACAACGCCAAATACCAAACCCATTGTTCAGGATAAATCCACCATTCACTATTTGAAGCAGGGAAACTCTTCTTCAACGGTGAACATTCACCCGATGGCGGCAATAACAGTCAATTGCGAAGGGAATGACTTTACGGAAATGATGGATTTGCAACGTGCCGGAGCCATTGCTTTTACAGACGGGCTGAATCCACTTTGGAACGCTGATATTTTCCTCAAAACATTACTTTATTTACAGCCAATAAACGGTGTATTGATAAACCGCCCCGAAGAACCGACTCTTGCCTTTATGGGGCAGATGAATGAGGGAATCATGAGTACGCAGCTCGGCATGAAGGGCATTCCAGAAACGGCCGAAGAGCTTATGATTATGCGGGATTTAGAACTCCTGACCTACGCTGATATAAAATCTGAAAAGCCTGTATTACACTTCTCAAAAGTATCAACCACAAACGGTCTGAAGAGAATAAAAAAAGCCAAAGCAAAAGGTTTAGCGGTGAGTTGTGACATTTCTATTAATCAATTACTTTTCACCGAAGACGACATAAGCACTTTCGACGCAAACTATAAGGTAACTCCCCCACTCCGCAACGAAAAAACCATCAAAGCCTTGAAAAAAGGATTAGCCGACGGTACGGTGGATTTGTTGATTTCGGATCATCATCCGCACGACGAGGAGTCTAAAAAACTAACTTTTGATAATGCAGAGTTCGGACTTATCGGGCTGCAAACCTTTTTCCCCAATGCTCTTTCGCACAGCGGTTTAAACCTGAAAGACTTAATAACTAAATTAACAGAAAATCCCCGAAAACTGCTGCGTTTAAACGTTCCAACTATCGCGGAAGGAGAAACGATTCCCCTCACGGTTTTTGATCCCGAAACACGCTGGGTTTTTGACGAAAAGACGAATAAATCGACCGCCCTAAACTCCCCGCTTTTGGGAAAAGAACTAACAGGGGCGATTCTTGCGACCATTAATAACGGTCACGTTCATATTAATTAATTATGAAAAAACTACTCCCCCGATATACACTCATTTACGGTTCATTAATAGCCTTATCGTGCTTCCTGTTCTTTGTGGGTCTATATAACCTTTCACCAAATCCCTTGGGCGTTCGCAGACCTGATATTGGATTTAATATCATGTTCGTTTTTATCGCCATCGCTTTCTACCGACGCAATAATAGCGGCTACCTCCACTTTTACGAAGGTGTATCGGTAGGTTTCTTAGCGAATCTTCTTGGTTCTGTTCTGACAGGACTTGGCATCTATCTTTTCGTAAAGTTTTACGATGGCACGCCTTTTACCGCATGGACAGAAGCAGGAGTTAAATTACTTTACGATCAGAAGGAAACTTTTGACATATTATTGAGTCCTGAAAACTTCGACGGTCAAGTGAAATCACTACAAAATGCCAAGCCTTACCAATTGATTCTAGACGAAATCATGTTCAAACAGTTCAGCATCATTCCAGTTGCGTTGATAAGCATGGCTTTACGAAAAATACGCCCAACACTACCCGTTCAATAGCATTTGATTAAGACAGATTTATACGGACATTCAACCATTTATGTAATTCATTGACATTTTTTGTTCCGAAATAAATACCTTGTATCCGAAAATATTACTCAATTCTAAAATTTCAAACTAATGGAAAAACCTTCTACTGCTCGCGTAGCCCTCAAATGGGGCATTATTTCGGCTATAATTTCTGTAGTATTTACCATAATCATGTACAATCTTGATTTGTGGAAAATGGTTTGGGTTTCTATTGCTGCGGGTTTATCGATAACTATCCTAATTTTGGCTCTCGCCTGTAAAGAATTCAGGACTCTTAATAATGGGTTTATGACTTTTGGCGAAGGGTTAGGTTTATCAATGTTAATTATCGCCGTTAGCGGTCTGATTTCAAATGCATTTAATCAATTGTACGTAAACGTAATTGATACCGGAATTAAAGATCAAATCGCCGACTTTCAGGAAGAAATGTATATTAAGCAAGGGCTTTCACAAGAGCGGATTGACATGGCAATGCAACAAACCGAACGTTTCAATAATCCAAGTATGCAGTTTCTATTCAGCATGTTGGGTACGTTACTATTTGGTTTTATTATTTCCTTGATCATAGCCGCCGTTATGAAAAAGAACCATCCGGTTTTTGAATAAAATCTATTACTGCCGAAACAAATTATTAGAAATAATTTCCGTTACTGACAAGTATATCAACTTTCTAAACCATACATGCGGAGCATATTCTTAAAAGAACTCATTGCTTACTTTAGTTCGGCGGTCGCTTACCTAATAATCGGCGTTTTTTTGATTTTCACGAGTCTTTTTACGTGGGTATTTCCCGACTCAAACGTACTTGATTACGGATTCTCTGACTTAGGTAGTTTTTTTCAGCTTACGCCCTATCTATTCTTTCTGTTAATTCCAGCATTGACCATGAGATTATTCGCTGACGAATTCAGGATGGGTACGTTTGAGCTACTTATGACCAAACCACTAAGTGTTGGGCAATTAGTATTGGGAAAATTCTTCGCCGCCTGGTTAACTATTGCCGCCGCTCTTGTTCCAACAATAATCTACTACATATCTGTTTATCAGTTGGGAAGTCCCGTCGGAAACATAGATAGTGCAGCAATTATTGGAGCCTACGCAGGCTTATTTCTATTAGCAGGAGCATTTGTGAGCATTGGTATTTTTGCCTCTTCCCTGACCGATAATCAAATCATTGCTTTTGTAATCGGCATGACCATCTGCATTTTCTTTTACGAAGGCCTCCATCAGGTTGCTCAGCTATTTTCGGGAGAAACTCAATTCATCATCGATTACCTAAGTTTACAATTTCAGTTCAACTCACTGGGCAGAGGTTTGATAGATTCCCGAAATCTAATTTATCTAATCAGCGTCTGCTTTTTCTTCCTGTATTGTTCTTACCTAAAATTATTATCAAAATCCCGATGAACAGTTTGCCCCTTTTTCAAATTGACGCGTTTGCAGACAAAGTGTTCGGTGGAAACCCGGCGGCGGTAATTCCGCTGGAAGAATGGCTCTCAACGGAGACAATGCAAAAAATTGCGTTGGAAAATAACTTATCCGAGACCACCTTTATTTATCAGGACGAACATAAGAACTACCATATCAGGTGGTTTACGCCAGCCATAGAAGTCGATTTGTGCGGTCACGCTACCGTAGCAGCTGCTTATTACCTGTTCAAGATTGCTGGAATAACAGACGACGTAATAACTTTTCAATCAAAAAGCGGAGAGCTTTTTGTGACGGAGAAAGATAATTGGTTTTACCTTGACTTCCCCGCAATGGATTTAATAGCCGAAGTAGTTTCTGAGAAACTCACAAAAGGCATGGGAACTGCACCAAAAGCAGCCTATAAAAGTAAAGACGATTGGCAATTAATCTACGAATCTCAGGAAGAAATAGAAAACCTTGACCCTGATTTTAATATCCTGAAATCTTTCCCCGTTTGGAATACTCCCGCCCGGGGTATTATTGCGACCGCAAAAAGCAGCGAAGAAGGAGTTGACTTCGTTAGTCGCTTTTTCGCTCCGGCTGCCGGTATAAACGAAGACCCCGTTACGGGTTCAGCACACACAAAACTGATTCCTTATTGGGCAAAAGAACTCAATAAAACCGAAATGGTAGCAAAGCAACTTTCACAGCGGAGTGGTTTTCTTAAATGTACCTTAAAAAATGACCGGGTTTTAATTGGTGGACAAGCCGTACTCTATATGGTTGGAAATATTTACATTTAATTTTCCCCGAACAACTACACATAATCTACTAATAATCAATTGCTTATAAAATAAGTACATTTATTTTATTTTCTGAAAAAATAAATGCTTGACAACGCCTGTGTGAATTTCGTATCTTTGCGGGCTGAATTTGTTAGTTTACTGATAAATGTACCTTTTTTAAATACTTCCGAATTTCGGAAAATCCAAAATATATGAAATTATCTGCCTTTAGATTCGAGTTGCCTCAGGACCTCATTGCTATGAACCCAAGCGAACTCCGCGACGATGCCCGCATGATGGTTATCGACCGGGCGAAAGGCTCGATTGAACATAAAAAGTTTACAGACATCGTTGACTATTTTGGTGACGGCGATGTAATGGTTCCTAATAATACCCGCGTTTTCCCCGCCCGTTTATACGGTTCAAAAGAAAAAACCGGAGCTAAAATTGAGGTTTTCCTTTTGCGTGAACTAAACCGTGAAATGCGTCTTTGGGACGTATTAGTTGATCCTGCTCGTAAAATTCGGGTTGGAAATAAATTGTATTTTGGTGATAGCGACCTTGTTGCTGAAGTAATCGATAACACGACTTCTCGTGGTCGTACGATTCGTTTTCTGTTTGACGGAACTCACGAAGCCATGATGGCGGTAGTACACGAACTTGGAGAAACTCCAATTCCCAAAAATATCATTGACCGGGATGTTACACCGCTTGACCGCGAGCGTTTCCAAACCATTTTTGCCGAAGTAGAAGGTGCCGTAGCGGCTCCAACCGCTGGCATGCACTTTACTAAAAATCAAGTGCGGAAAATGGAAATCAAAGGCGTTGATTTCGCTCCCGTTACGCTTCATATTGGTGTTGGAACATTCCGCCAGGTAGAAGTAGAAGATTTGACAAAGCATAAGACGGACTCGGAGAATTTCATGATTCCTGAAAGAACTTGTGATATTGTGAATCGTGCCTTAGACGAAGGAAAACGCATTTGCTCAATCGGAACAACGGCGTTAAAAACGATGGAATCTTCGGTTTCTGCCGCCGGACGTTTGAAGCCCGTAGAATATGGCTGGACGGATAAATTCATGTTCCCGCCGTTTGAATACAAAGTCGGCAACGCTTTATTGACTAATTTCCAATTACCAGAATCTATTCTTTTGATGGGTGCTTGTGCCTTCGGTGGTTACGATTTAGTGATGGAAGCCTACCGGGAAGCTATGAAAGAAAAATATCGTTTCTTCGCCTACGGGGATTGCTTATTGATTCTTTAATTTAGGAATTAGGAAAAGTTACTTTTCACTAGTACCGACACACATAAAACTTAGGAGATTGATTCATTTCAATCTCCTTTTTTTATTCAAAAGATGTTGAATCAGGGGCTTTGCGAAAGTCTTTATTTCTGTTCATGACACTAATTGCTTCTACCCTAGAGTTTATCTTCAATTTACGGTAGCAACTTTTTAGATGCGATTTTACAGTATTAGGACTAATAAGAAACGAACTACTTATTTCGCTGTAAGAAAAACCATTGCAGTACGCCGTAAATATATCCATTTCTTTGGGGCTTAAATTCTTTAGTAGGCCATTAACTGTATTGCTATCCTCTATTTTAACGAGCGTGCTTTGGGTCAGAATTATATCGTCCTTCTCACTTTGGATATTTTGATTCTCCGAAATCGAAGTCAACAGCAGTCCAAACATATAAATTAATTGAATCCCAATGCCTACCAGTAAATGCGTTGGTTTTAAAAGTGCAGAAGGAAAATCGGATGGGCTTAACATGAACTTCCCTATCAGGGATACAATAAAGAGAAGCCCAAAGGAAGTTTGAAGTTTAAAAAAGTTTAAGTTTTTCCGCGAACTCAGCACCAACCAAGCCAAAGATGGAATTCCTAACAAACCCAAAAACACCCAGAATATTCCCTGCACTAACTTAAAGTAGTTCATGAGCAAGTTCACATTAATTGAGCTTGCCATAACTACTAAAACAAGATAAGCGATAGAAAGTCTAAGAAATATCGTGAAGATTTTTTGAAATATCCGATAGCCTATCGCCTGTAAAATCGTAACTACTTTTGTGATAATCAAGTAGATAACTAAAGGAATACTTTGCAGCACAAAAAAGTAAATGCTTTGGAACTGGCTACCACCCAAGTTCGGAAAAAGAAGGAAGACATAACCTGAACGCCAAGCGTACAGCAATAGCAAGCTTAAAAACCAAAAACTACAAAGTATGTAGGGTCTGATTTTGGATAAGACCGAGAGAGCAAAAAAGGTCAAAATTAACCCCGTAAGTAGCCCAATAAGTAAGACTTCGCCGTACTTAATAGCCGAAACATTTTCTTCCACGTAACTATTAAAAGACTCAAGAATTCTCAAGCTCCAATTTAATCCCGACCCCACCGAGATTTTAAATGCGGTTCCCACTTCACTATAAAGGTTATATACTGCATCGTCGTTAGTATAAATAAAGCTCCCATTTTCACATCCTACCAGCTCCCAATGTAGCGTAGGAGTTGGAGTCAGGGCCATGGCAAATGTCTTTAAATGACATAAAACAACGCAAATGAAGATGTATTGATTTCGCATAAATAATGTCCCATGTCAAAAAGGTTAAAGATACACCTTCAACCTTTCCTTGATTTTCAAGGACTTAAATTACTGACTATAAGAACAAATATACTAAAATCACCCAGATGGGTGATGCCTCTCACCCATTTGGGTGAGGTGAGGCTACTTACATATTGGCTTTATTTGTGAGCGTTACCCACGCTAATCCTTTACCACTGATACGATTTTCTCTTTCAATTTATTCACAATCTAAATACTATCAACATGAAAAGGATTTTACTATTTATCGCCCTATTGACTTTTAGTCTTACTGAAATAAATGCACAGTCTTTTGAGATTACACCAGACAGGTCGTATTTGACATCTTTCAATCCACATTTCACAATTACTGGCACGGTTACCGCACCTCCACGTTTAAAGGGTCAACGGTCTCAGGGTTCGTTATCCTCTCCCACCGCAGTAGGTGCTGACCAAGTCTTATTAGATATTGTAGGTGCAGGACACAACGGAACTTACTTTTACAATCAGGCATCCATCAGAATGGTTGCTGTCAGCAACTGGTCGGACACTCAATTTGGAACAAAAATCAGCTTTTACACTACCAAGAATAATTCACTGTGGATGCAGGAACGCATGGTTTTGTCTGACCAAGGCTATTTAGGTATCAACCAACCAAACCCACAAGTACCTTTACACATAAACTACACCAACAGCACCTCCAATTCAACCACCGGAACAGCCATATTTGGAGAATTAACAGACCGCCACCTCAATTTTAACCGTTTCGGGATAGATGCTTATGACGGGACTGCCGATGGAGCGTTGCTTTTAAATTCAAGCTCGGCGGGGGGAGTTGTTGTAGGTGGTTTTTTTAGCCCATCAAATCTTGAAATTACCGGTTATACTCGGCTTGGAGGCGGAGCTTCAGTACCCAATATAAAAATGAAGAAACTGACCGGAACAACTTCTGGTTCAGAGGGAGGACAAGTTTCTATTCCGCACGGAATTGGCAGCTCTGACAAAATACTTTCCGTTGATGTCGGTGTGAATGCCTTAACTGACGTGTACGACCCGGTAAATTACAACAAGTTTGCGGATCGGGAGTACAACTATAATTATAACGGAAGCTGGATTTTTGTGACCAATAAAGCGGGTAATAGTGCCGATATACTCAACAAACCCATTAAAATCCTAATTATTTACGAGGAGTAATAACAGCCATAAAGCACTGCAAATAAACTCATTAACTTCTCTTTTTATTCTTGCCAGCATACTATTTTTCAATCCCAAAAAATCAGTTATGAAAAATTTTCTACTGTTTATCTTAGCATTTGGTTTTACAGAATCAAATGCTCAGTCTTTTGAAATACGCCCAGATGCAGGCTACATAACGGGAGACAATCCTGATTTAGGTTTAACGGGCAAAGATGAACCGCAAATCCGTGGGCGAAGATATCGAGGATCGTTGAGTTCCCCTACTCCACTAACTATCAATAGCGGTTTATTAGAATTAACCGCCGTTGGTCACAATGGAGTAACATTTACAGGAGATCGTGTTGGCATTCGGTTCACTGCATCAGAAAATTGGACACAAACTGCAAATGGCTCCGACATTCGGTTCTCAACAACGACAAATGGCAGCACGTCAACGCAAGAACGAATGCGGCTGACACATCGGGGATATTTGGGTTTGAATACGGATAACCCAGAGGTGCCGCTTCACGTAAATTATTTTACGTCGGGGATCAACTCTATTTCCGGTACGGCTATTTTTGGTCAGCTATTTCTTGCTCACACAAATATTGCAGGGTCATCTATAAATGCTTGGAATAACACCAACGGAACTACGCTTTTTTTGAATAGTAACGCAGGCTCTAAGGTACAAATTGGTGGCAGTACCGCTGCAACGCAAGCTGATTTAGACGTTAAAGGTTACACTTATCTTGGAAATGACGCTCCAAAAATAAAGATGAAGGAACTGTCTGGCACAACATCTGCAAATATAGGAGGCCTGACAAACATTGCTCACGGTATTTCTAATGCTGATAAAATACTCGCCATTGACATAACAGTGAACGCATATGCACCAAGTGGCAGAAATTTTGTTCCACCAAGTTTTACTTATGATGTAGGAAATCAGGCAGGGCATGAATTTAACTACCACTATGACGATGGCTTTATTAGCGTTAGGAACATACCGGGCAATAGTGCCAACATTTTAAGCAAGCCTATAAAAATCCTTGTTACTTACAAGGAGTAAGGTTAATCAATACATTTTTGAGTTTTCCAAAAAAAAATAATTTCAGCTTTAAAGACCAACGCCATGATTTTTTCTAAAAAGAGCATATTCACCACAACCTTTCTAATAGTAAGTTTATGGGCTTCCGCCCAAAGCACCGAAATACGCCCCGGCATCGTACTCCCCCAAGTGACCACCGCCCAACGTACAGGCATTGCTTCACCAATAAACGGCATGTTGGTCTTTGATTCAAACACCCAATCTTACTGGTTTCGGCAAAGCGGGACGTGGGTAGAATTGAACGGAGGCGGGGCAGGAACTTCTTATTGGCAATTGAACGGTTTAGGAGGCAACGAGATAAAGAATACGAATATCGGTGGTGTTTGGTCAGCAAACCCTACTGGATTAGACAATTCATCAAATGATGTAAGTAACCCACCAACCGCTCCTGTAAATGGTG
The DNA here is from genome assembly GCA_047630355.1 of Spirosomataceae bacterium. Classification (GTDB taxonomy): domain Bacteria; phylum Bacteroidota; class Bacteroidia; order Cytophagales; family Spirosomataceae; genus JANQUM01. The sequence continues at coordinate 21,348 of JBLHXN010000049.1, forward strand.
CTGGTACCAGAATGATGTGGATACCCAGCCGATCTGCGTTTCGGGTGGGAACAATCTTGGGTAGTGAATGGGATGCCGATAGCATTGGCTTAGCTTCGTTTGCTGCGGGATATAGTGCTAAAGCAACCGGAAGGCAAGCCGTAGCATTAGGCTCTTTTACTGATGCAAGAGGAAGATACTCCACGTCAATGGGTTATAGCACAGATGCTTTCGGACCCTACTCTACTGCAATGGGTTCATTCACAAAAGCATTGGGAATGTGGTCCACTGCAACAGGGCAAGCAACCGAAGCATCAGGAGACAGATCTACGGCGATGGGTAACCGCACTAAAGCATCGGGAGATTTCTCTATGGCAACGGGAGATAGCACAACAGCATCAGGCAATTCCTCAACGGCAATGGGTCACCAAGCATTTGCTTTCGGAAACTACTCCACAGCCATAGGACACGAAGCTCTTGCACTTGCCAACTACGCTACTGCTATCGGACGTAACAATATAGCTTCAGATTCTTCTGCCACCGCCATGGGAGGGTTTACCAAAGCATACGGCAAATATTCTACGGCACTAGGAAAAAAAACTTTCGCAGACGGGGATTATTCTGTTGCTATGGGAAATTCTACTACTGCAAGCGGTGATAATTCAACCGCAATGGGCGGCTCTACTACTGCAAGTAATACTTTCTCTACCGCGATGGGTTTTGAAACTACTGCAAGTGGTAATTCTGCTACCACAATGGGAAATGGAACAACAGCAAGTGGAAATTATTCTACGGCGATAGGAAGAAACACAACCGCAGGTGGTATTTCTTCAATTGCTATGGGAACAAATGTCACCGCTAACGGAAACGGAACTGTCATTATTGGTGATGGCAACCCGGGAGGTACTGTTTATACATCGGGCACAATTAATAAATTTATCGGACGGTTTTACAACGGGTATTATTTACTTACCAATGCGACCGGAGCACCAGCGACGGGAGTCAATATATCGCATGGGCAAACGGCTTGGTCGGCTATCTCTGATTCTACGAGAAAAGAGAATTTTATTCCTGCCAACGGCGACGCTTTCTTAGAAAAGCTAAGAGGTTTGAGGCTCGGCTCCTGGAATTATAAAACTGACGAAGAAAACCCCGAACGCTTCTACGGACCAATGGCACAGGAAATCTTTGCGGCATACGGTAAAGATGCCAAAGGCACCATAGGTTCAGACACGCTGGTAAGCACCCTGAACATGGACGGATTGTTATTTATTTTTGCTCAAGAGTTAGAAAAAAGAACGAGCGAACTCAAGGAAGAGAATAAAAATCTCAGAAAGCAACTCGCTGCAAAAGACGAAAAGTATCTACAGTTATTCGCTGAAGTAAAAGCAGAAATAACCAAAATGAAATTGACTGTAAATTCAAAAGAGTTATCTACTGGGGCCGAAGATTAAATTTTTTATCCTATCTCCTCAAAGGAGATTGATTCAGTTCAATCTCCTTTTTTTATTTCAGAAGTCTTTCGTCCTTTGTCTTTTATCTTAAATCTCACAGAAAATGGGCAAACAACTTTTAAAAAAATACGCCATTATCGTTGCCGGAGGTTCGGGAACTCGTATGAAATCCGAGATTCCGAAACAGTTTATATTACTCAACGGTAAACCAATTTTGTTATACACCGTAGAGCGGTTTTTAGAAATTGAAGATTGCGAGGTGATTCTTGTCCTTCCCAAAGCAGAGCAAGCGTATTGGCAGAAAGAAGTTGCCGAAAAATACGCTGATTCTATAGTTCATCGCAACGAGCGAATCAAAATTGCGGACGGCGGAATTACCCGTTTTCAATCGGTAAGGAACGGACTTGCGGAAATCAAAGACGAAAGCGGCGTTGTTGCCGTTCACGATGGTGTTCGTCCGTTGGTTTCAAAGAAAACCATAGAGCAATCTTTCGCCGAAGCCGAACTTCACGGGGCCGTGGTGGTAAGTATTTCGTTAAAAGATAGTATTCGGGAAGTTAACGCTGATGGAGAGAACAAGGCCGTTGATCGAACCAATTACCGATTGATGCAGACGCCCCAAACTTTTAATTTAAAATTACTCAAATCTGCTTACGAACAGCAAGAAAATGCTCTTTTCACTGATGATGCTTCCGTGGTAGAAGCATTAAGAAACAGTATTACGCTAATTGAAGGAGATTACAAAAATATTAAAATCACTACACCCGAAGACATGATTATTGCTAAAGCATTTTTACAATTATAAACCCCACTAACGGTTGAAGACCTTGGTGGTGATTGAAATGCGAATTTTCACAGATAACGGAATTATTAATTTGCAATTTAAAGCTCAACCGCTCCGCTTCCGAGATCTGCGACTGCCAAAAGGGTTTGGTTTGACTAGTTCAACTGCCAGTTTTTGATGGCGTTGGTCATTTTCTCAAATTCGATTAAGAAACCGTCGTGTCCGTAAGTGGAGTCAATTTCTTCGTAACTGGCATTCGGAATCAGTTCTGCTAAGGCAAATTGTTCTTCGGGAGGAAAAAGTAAATCGGTAGTTATTCCAATTACTAAAGTCTTTGCTATTATCCGATTTAAAGCCGCTTCTACGCTTTCCCGATTTCGACCCACATCGTGTGAATCAAACATTTTACTCAAAACCCAATACGAAAAAGCGTTGAAACGCTTCCTGATTTTCTCGCCTTGGTAATTTTGGTAGGTATTTGCCCGAAAGAAATCAAATTGACCATCGTCCCGTTGTTGCGTGCGGTTATACGTTTCGTAATTACGATAAGACAGAAGAGCGATAGAACGTGCTACTTTCATTCCTTCCACTCCGGCGTTTGGCTGGCGTTCCACCCAAGTCGGATCATTGGCAATTGCCATCCGCTGCGACTCGTTAAAAGCAATGCCCCAAGGGGAATGAACAGCATTCGTCGAAAAAAGAATTAAGTTTTTAAATAAATCAGGTTGTTGAATTGCCCATT
>JBLHXN010000050.1:0-24247 GCA_047630355.1 Spirosomataceae bacterium
TCTCAGATTATACTCGAATTCATATGACTTTTTAAAGATACCTCCTTCTAAAGTTGTACCCTGTTTTTGTTGTAAATAAAATAGGGTAGATGAATAATCTTTTGATAAAACATGACCTTCTATAAAACCTTTATCATTTACGAATAAGCCTCTATTCAAATTACTTTTGAAAGAACTATATAAGATTTCGGATGGATAGAATTCTGAATACTCCGCACTCTGCGTATAAAACTCAAATAGTTCAAAATCTATATTTTCGATTTTGTTCTCAGAAATATCTAAATAAATCAGTTTTTTATTCGAGTTGATAACTTTTAACAGTTGCTTACTATTTGAAATTTCATTTGAAGAAAGGTCTAAAATAACGAGAGAGTTCAATTCTGTTAATGATGATAAATCTTCTATCAGGTTATTATTTAAAATGAGTGTTTTTAGCTTCTTTAGGTGTCCGAGGTTAGGGATATTTTCGAGAGAACTATATGTGAACTGTAAGAAAGTAATATTTATAAAAAGGGAGAGCAATCGTGTTGATATATATATATATATATCAACAATAGAATCTCAACTGAAGCAAAAGTCTTCTCCTCTAGTTGTTCTTCAGAGAAATCATAAAAAGCTTTATTTTGAATTTTTAATACTATAACATTTCCCTCCTCGTCAGTTTCAAACTGCTCATTTTCCAGTTCAAAGCCCAAGGCTTTTTCTAATTCCAGTATTTGTTTTGATTTGTGTTTCATAACCCCATGTAACCCCATCCCCGGCCCTTCAGGAACGCCTGCCGCTCCCGTGGGGAAGGGTGATTTTTTGATTTTACTTGTTGATAAATTCGGTTTGAAGCCACTCGTGGTAGAAAGTGGCGAGGTAGAAGTTTTCGGGACTGATGCGTTCGCAGATTGCCACAAATCCGAATAGACCTTCGTCGTAGTACGTTTTATCGGTCAGATAAACTACCAGTTGATTTAAATCCTGACTGAAAAATGATTTAGGATCGTAATGTTCGGGTGATGCTTTCGCCCAACGGGAAGCAGAATATCGTAATTGCCAATTTCAATAAACTGCGGTGTTTCGGCAATCGAGTCGTAGTCTTTGAAATACTTTTTCATTTCGGGAGAAAGTTCAGTCTTAAATTGACCTTCCCAACCAAACGGACCTTCGTGCTTACCGATGAAGCGATTCCAACGGACTTTCCCAATTTTAGCTTTCGTTTCGTTTGTTAAATTTTCTACCTTCAACATCATTGAAATCTTTGTTTGGTTAAAGATAACAATATGATTGATATGGCTACCTACCGAAACGCAAAACCGTTCACCCAATTAATTATGCTTTCGGGGAAGACAAATAGGTAAATTGTCATGAAAGCCAACGTAACTACCAATAAGTATTTGAGAAATCCGACGTACAGCCAAGTCGTTTTTTGTGGACGGGGTTTCACGATTAAATAGAAGGGTATTTTCAAATAATACACCATCGAAACGGCGGTATTGAGTAGGCCAAAAACCATCACAATCGCGTAAATGGCGTTATTGTTGAATTGATATGCGTCCCACAGCGAACTAAATACCAATAACTTAGAAGTAAAACCAATGGTTGGTGGAAAACCTACTAATGCCATCATCAGCACTACCGCCACAATCGAAATTATCGCATCAAACTGACCGAGCCCCTGCATTGATTCGAGTTCGTAATTAAGCGTTCGTTGAGCAATCAAATCTATCAATACGAACGCTCCCATCGTGATGCAAACGTAAGCGGTGACGTAAAAAAACGTTGCTTGAAAACCAGTAGCGTTGCCCACTAAAAGACCAATCAAAATAAAGCCTGACTGAGCAATGGTAGAATAGCCGAGCATCCGTTTGACGTTAGTTTGCCACAAGGCGGAGAAGTTTCCGATGGTTAGTGAAAGTAAAATTACGACCGTCAACACCAGAACGAAATCAATGGACAAGTTCTCGATAATTCGAGTCATTACTAACACGGCGGCGGCCTTCGGGGCGATAGATAAAAACGAAGCAATTGGCGTGGGAGCGGCTTCGTAAATATCGGGAGTCCAGGCGTGGAAAGGTGCCGCCGAGAGCTTAAAAAACACACCACCCAAAGTCATAAAACCAACCACTTGAACTATCCAAGCCGGAGTTTCTAATAACGCTGCATTGAAAGCAGGATCGGCAAAATTGAGGCTTCCGGTAAGTCCGTAAAACCACGACATTCCGTAGAGCATAATCGCAGAACTAGTTGCCCCAAAAAGCAAGTATTTAATACCGGACTCTACGTTGGGTTTCCCCTTTTTCATCACCACCAGCAAGTACGAGCAGATGGAAACAAACTCTAACGCCACAAATAAAACCAAAAGGTGCGTAGTCATCACGACCAAGAAAAGACCGAAAATTGCCCCGAAAAAAAAGATAAAAAATTCGCCTTCAATTTTATAGTCAAAAAAGCGGTGGTGCAGCAGCGTTATGATTCCGGTTACGAGAATAAGCCGCTTAAAAAAAACTGCTTTATCGTCAATGATGATGCTATCGTAAAATAATTTAACTTCCTCACCATCAGATATTTGCTTACCGTACAAAAACCAAAATACACTTAAAACACCAATCAATAACCACGTAAAACGTGGGTGTTTTGACGAATTGCTAAGGTCGGGATTAAACGTAACAATTATGATAACCGACAACAACGCAAGGACGAAGTATTCATCGATGGCAAACCGGCGGGTGCTGGCAATAATATGTTGAAGGTTTTCGAGCATGTAGGTGGGTGGTCGGGCTTAAAATCGAGTCAGTAAATAAGAAATAGTTTCGTTGGTCAAATCAAAAAGTAAATTCGGAAATATACCGAACGTAACCACGAGCAGTGCTAAGGAAAATAACATAATCATTTCCCGGTTATCGAGGTCAGTTAGCTTTTCAGCAAAACCGGGAGCGGTTTTAAATTCGCCCAGAAACATTCGTTGGAACGTCCAGAGAAAGTAAACGGCTGACAACACAATTCCCAATGCCCCTAACAACGCTACCCAACTCGGGAACAAATGGGTTTGGAATGCTCCCATCAGCGTAAAGAACTCACCGATAAACCCGGATAAGGCGGGTAAACCCAAAGCTCCAAAGAATGCCACGGCAACCGCGAATGTGTAGAGGGGCATTTTACCAAAAATTCCCTGAAAATCTGCAATCTGACGGCTGTGCGTACGATCATAAATGACCCCAACGATCAGGAACAGCATGGCTGAAAGAAGTCCATGGCTGAACATCTGGTAAATTCCGCCGCTGAAACCTTCGGAAGTGACGGAAGCGAAGCCGAGAAAGACAAAGCCCATGTGCGAGACAGATGAATACGCCACCATTTTTTTCAAGTCCGTTTGGGCAAGAGCGTTTAAGGCTCCATAAATAATAGAGAGTACGCCCGCTCCGGCAATCCAATACGTAAACTGATAAGCGGTATCGGGCATAATTCCGTAGCCAATTCGGAGGAAACCGTATCCGCCAATTTTCAACAGCACACCCGCTAATACGACAGAAACTGCCGTTGGGGCTTCTACGTGAGCATCTGGCAGCCACGTGTGAAACGGTACCATGGGCAATTTTATTCCGAAACCGATGAACAAGAGCATGAACATAAATTCACGAGCGGGCATTCCCAAAATAGTTGCCGTCGAATCAGGATGCAGGAGGCGATCGGGTAGGTAATTTGCTTCGTTGGCAAGTACCCGAAAATCAAACGAATGCACGATTGCCCCTAATTCGTCCGAGAAAAACGGATCTGCCACAGACATTGAAAGCCCGATCATGACAATCAATATAAATACCGAACCAACGAGCGTATAGATAAAAAATTTGAGGGCTGCATATTCCCGGCGTTCACCGCCCCAAATTCCGATGAGGAAATACATGGGTAAGAGCATGAACTCAAAGAAGAGGAAGAACAGAAAGAAATCTATCGAAATAAATGCTCCCATCACCGAAGCACTTAATAAACAATACAAAGCGAAATAAGCTTTTTGACGGTGTCGGATGGTGAATGAAGCTACCGCTCCAACACACAATACAATACCGGAAAGCAGTACCATCGGCATGCTAATGCCGTCAATTCCCAACAGAAAATCTACGGAAACATAACCGAGCGTTCCCAATTTCAGGCGAATCCATTCGGCGTGTTGCACAAACTGATAGCCGCCTTTTGCGGTATCAAACGCACTATAAACTGTCAATACGTTTAACAAATTCAATATGCTGACAACCACAGCAATCCATTTGTATGAACTCCTGAACGAGTCAGGTAGCAATAAAATGAGCAACGAGCCCACGAGTGGCAAAAATATTAATGTTGAAAGTAAGATTGAATTCATTCAGACATATTTAAACTGTAAAATTCAAAAGATTCAGTTTCCCAACACAAACAAAAGTATTATCAATAGTATCAACCCTGCCATAAGTGAAATAATGTAAGATTGCACCCGCCCCGCTTGCAGTTGTTGGGTAAGTTTTCCTAAACTTCCGGCAGACTCAGAGATGAGCGTGATACTCTTATCCACAATCACTTGTTCAAAGTTACGTATTTCGTCCGCAAAACTAATCAACAGCCTACCTAATCGGTTTACGACTCCGTCAACCCAAACGCTATCCACGTAGTTTAGCCAACGGCTTATTCCGCTTGCAGCAGAGACATTCATGGTTTCGCTTTGAGCGTCAAGCCCCTCAGCTTTTTCTGAAATCCCCGTCAACGGTTTTACGAAGATAAAACGGTAAAGCGAATTTATATAAAAATGATTTTGAGCAAAACGAGCAATCCAGTTTGACTCGCCGTACACCGCCGTTCCATTACGGATTCGCCCTACTTCTTCTTTGGAAAATATATAACTCAACCCAATACTCATCAGCGATATGAACAGCATGGCGTAACCCACCCAGTGATATTTCTCCGATAAATCTACGGGAAATGTAGTTTCGAAAGAACTATTTTCCATCGAAAACGGATTCAACGAAAATGGAATAAATAACGAACCGAAAGCCATGACCATCACCGCAGTCTCCATAGGGCCAATACTGCGGATAAAGTTAGAGAACATTTTTTCCCGAAAACCCATTTCTTCGGCACTTACTACGGCTTGCATTCCCTTTGTCACACTCCTATAAGTATTCACAACGCTTTTCACGATTGCTTTCATGGTACTTCCCTGTCGGTCGAAAAACACCAATATGTAAAGACGAGTAATGTAATATGCAGTCAAAGCTGATGCAAAAACTGCTGTTAAAGGAATCAAAAAGTATACATCACTTGACTGAGCATCTGCCCAAGAAAATGCCGAAATTAGCAGAGCGTCTTTTGACAAATAACCAGAAAAGAATGGCAATCCCGCCAACGCCGCCGAACAAATTCCGAAAGACCAAAATATGATGGGCATTCGCTTACGGAGATTCCCCATTTTACGAATGTCCTGATTGTGGTGCAGGTAATGTATCACCGCTCCGGCACCCAGAAAAAGTCCCGCTTTAAAAAAAGCGTGCGTTGTCAAATGAAATAAAGCAGCGTTTGTAGCTCCGATTCCGATACCAGTTACCATCAGCCCGAGTTGCGAAATGGTAGAGTAAGCCAACACCTTCTTGATATCGTATTGAAAGAGGGCAGAAATTGCCGAAATCAATGCTGTAAATACACCGATTACAGCAATAATTAATCCCGCAGTTGGAGTTAGTAAAATTGAGATACGAGCCATCAGAAATATACCCGCTGCTACCATGGTTGCGGCGTGAATTAACGCCGATACTGGCGTGGGGCCTTCCATGGCATCGGGTAACCAAACTTGCAACGGGAACTGAGCAGATTTGGCAATGCACCCACAGAAAAGCAGCAAACCCATTACGGTTAAGAGGGTACTTTTTGAAAACTGTTGGGAAGTAGAAAATATCTCAAAATCGGCGAAGAGCTGTGTCGCCTGAATAGATATTTCGTTTATGTTCAGTGTATTAAAAAAGGAATATACCATGAATATTCCGAACAGGAAACCTACGTCCCCCACCCGGTTCATGATAAATGCTTTCTTGGATGCCGCAGTAGCCGCCGGACGTTTGTACCAAAACCCAATGAGTAAATAAGAACAAAAACCAACCAACTCCCAAAACACAAACAACAACAGTAAATTTCCCGAAACCACCACGCCGAGCATGGAAAAGATAAACAGGTTTACGTACGAAAAATAACGGCTAAAATCAGCGTCTTTTTCCATGTATTTCACGGAAAATAATTGCACCCAAAAACCCACAAACTGTACGATAAAGTACAGTAGAAGCGTCAAGTTATTAATAAGAATATCGAAGTTGAAGTTGTGGTTCGTTACGCTAAACCAGTCTAAGGTGAAGCTTTGACCGCTACCAAGTACAATCAAACCCATTGAAAGCAACACGCCAATCAAACTAATTAGCAGCGAGAGCAGGCTAACCGATTGATCGGAGAGATGTTTGCGGGCGGCGAGAAATACCACAAAGCCCAGCAAGTAGAATAATAAATTTGATAAGATAACTTGGGGAGCAGACATGCGGTGGGCTACGGTTACGACTTTATTCCAAAATTAGCCTAAGTAATGATGAAAGACAAAAGAGATTGAACAAAACGCCGCTCTTGCCTCACTTTGATTGATTACAACCGCTCTTTTCGCTCTCTATCTCTGCGTGGTGCTCTGCGGATAGGAACAAGTCGTCTTGAATTCAAATCAACTATATTCAACCGAACTCCGCCGCTAACTTGCCAGTTGAAGAAAAAGATAGACGGCAATGCTTCTACGTACGCCCCGCCATCTAAAAATACGGCAAGGTCATTGTTGGGTAAATCTACTTCGATGCCTCCCACGGCGGTTGGTCCGAGTGAAATCTTCTTTACTTTATCTTCCCGCACACCAATTAGTTTATCTAAATAGTGGTCGCGGTTGTTGATTTGCCCGCCCACGCCGTAAGAGAAGTGAAGTAAATCACCAGCTCCCGGCGACCAAATCCACGAATAAACTCCCTGAATCATCAATCCGGCACTTTGGTATTCACCCTTACTTTGCCCACGTCCGTAATCGCGTTCACGTCCGTAAAGAAACCCGTACGTTCCGATGTTTACATCAAAAGCCCGGTCGCCCTGAGCGAAATACTTGCGTACGTTGATGCCCAAAGGCTCACCAATCCGGAGCCCCAACGCCCAGTTATCGTCGTACTGCGAAAACGCCGTAACGGACGTCACTAAGAATAAAGAGATAAAAACCAGTTGCTTTTTCATAGATTTTACAAGAAGCTGTCAGGTTTTAGCTAACAGCTTGTTTTAGTAAGTGGTATGCCTATTCGTCTTAACTAACGGAAAAATGCAGTTGGGCATTATTTATTTCTAAATGAATTATAAAATTTGTTCGGCATTTTCCAGAATATAGTTCAACTCGTTGATGTCATCTACGTTTAAACGCAATGTCCCTTTTATAGTCACCCGATCATCTGTATTGTAGCGTTTGTTTAGTTTTTTAAACTTGATACTCGCCACTGATTCGGGTCCTGATTGCCCGCAAAAAAAGCACGCCGCAAACGGATTTGCCGAAAGCACGTAATAATTTGCGTCAATATCTACGGGTATCATATAGCCAGTAATAAGGACTTCTTTCCCGGCGTATGATTTTACTTTGTCACCAAACTTCGGGTAAAGGACGAACATACCTTGATCTGCGTCCCACTTTTTTTGAAATATCACGTCACGAAGTGTCTCCCACGTAATTTTTGCTGGTGCGACAACCGTAAAAGAAGTGAGCAAACCTGTTATTAAAAGGACAGAGAATATTGATTTTATGTTTTTCATATTAATGATATTTGAGAAACGAGCTGTTAGAATGATACGCCGAAGCGTTTGAAAAAAAAACTAACTTCTACATTTATTTATTGGGAGTTGAACATTGAAAGAACCGTCAATCGTCGGCTAAAGTTTCGGAGATGTTGAGTCGGTAAACGCCTAATGAAGGAATTGCCGCCGCTAACAAACCGATTCCAATTGCCGCTAAAAACAGCCAACCTTCCTCGGGTTGAAAGCTCACTTGTGAAATATCGAAATGGTAACTTTCGGCAACTTGCTTACTTACCAGCCAAATCCCTAACCTGCTTATCAACAATCCGATAACGTACCCGACAACTCCCAAAAACAGCCCTTCGAGCAGCAACATGCCGAACAATTGAACCCGACTTGCTCCCATGGAAAGCATCAACGCCATTTCGTAACGCCGCTCTTTTAACGAATTGTACAGCGATACAAATACACTGATTCCGGAAATTAACATGATTGCTAACGCCAACGCCCGCAACGTTGAAACGCCCACACCGAGCAATTCAAACAAGCGATTGACCTCAATGGAAGGCAAAGCCGCCTGCATCACAGAGTTTTCGTTGATATTTCGTGGAATGGTCATCATGCCCATTGGGGAGCGGAATTTTACGAGGGCGGAGGTTATTTGTTTATCGGATGTTGGGTCGTTGGTAGTTGACGAACTATCCACCGAAGAAGAATGTCCGTGCACCGCCCAAACGCTATTTAATGACGTAAGAATTAAGTTATCAACCACCGAGTTGTTAAATGCCAAAATCCCGACAACTTCGAAATGCTCATGGTCGTGGGTTTCGCCTTCGGAGTCTAACCCGTGAGCACTGTGAAAATTATCGCCGATTTTTATTTCCAGATTTTCGGCGGCAACCGCTCCAAGAATAACTTCTAAATCTTTTGCAAAAAGTTGCCCTTCGGCAAACTCCGTTTTGAAATGTTCGAGGTATTTTTCGTTCGTTCCAACGATGCGGTAGCCTTTGTAATTGTCTCCCATCGACATCGGAATTACTTCCTCCACCAACGGGTTTCTTTTCAAAGCATTTACCTGATTTAGCGGAATATTCCCTGTCGGATTATCGACTTGATAAACGCTCGACAATATAAGTTGTAACGGGCTGCCCTTCGCTCCGACCACCATGTCAATTCCGCTAATATTTTTGGTGAACTTTTCCTCAAATTGTTTACTCAAAATCACCAACAGCGATATTAAACCGATGCCAAGAGCCATGAGTAAAATACACAAAAAGCTGTTCAGCTTTTTATCGATCAGGTTTTTCCAGGCAATTTTTATGAGCATAAAATATTTGTATTTGAAAATTTTGTTTTGCGTTTAATTTTTTAGGCCGCTTTTAACCCAATGCCACCTGTTTCGCAAAACGCTCTTTTAGCCGCCCATCATGCGTAACGATGATTAATGCTGATCCGATAGCTTCAGCTTGTTTAGTCAGCAAATTGATTACCCGTTCGCAGTTATCGTCGTCAAGATTTGAGGTGGGTTCGTCGGCGAGTACAACTTTGGGATTATTCATCAACGCCCGGGCAATGCCCACCCGCTGCTGCTCGCCACCGCTGAGGCGGTTAATTCTCTTGTTTAATAATTCCTCAAAACCAAGCTCAGTTGCCAAAGATTTTGCTTTATCTTTCTGCAATTTTTTATCGCCTAAATAATTAGCGACGAGTAGGTTATCCAACACATTCAGCGAGGAAATAAAATGCGGTTGTTGAAAAATTATCCCAATATTCTCCGCCCGGAATTGCGTAGTTTCTTTCACCGATAATCCGGTAAGTTCTGTGTCATTAATTACGACACTCCCGCTTTCGGGTTTTAATAAAAGTCCCAGCAAATGCAGAAGCGTGGTTTTTCCCTTACCCGAATTTCCCAGAATCAACGTTGGTTCGTTGATAGTGGCGTGCAAGTCGGGAAAGTTAAATGACTTATTCGACTGATAACTAAAACTAAGATTTTGAACGGAAAGCATGAGAGAACGGATTTTTCTACCGTAAATTTACAAGGATATCTATTCTCCAAGGTAATTTATTATCTAAAACATGAAAAATCATTTTACAATTCTATTCACTATCATCGCTGCAACATTTTTTCAGTCGTGCCGTGATTCGGAAGAAAAAACTATGCAAACCGCCTCAATAACCTCCACTCCTTTCGGACAAACCACCGACAGTGTCGCCGTTGATATTTACTCTTTAGTGAATACACAAGGAATGACCGTAAAAATTACCAATTACGGCGGAACAATCGTTTCGTGGACTACTCCTGACAGTGCCGGAAATTACGAAGATGTGGTCTTGGGAATGGAAAGCCTCCAAGGCTACCTTGACGGCGTTCCGTACTTTGGAGCCTTGATTGGACGTTACGGAAATCGTATTGCGAAAGGTGAGTTTACTATTGATGGAACAGAATACAGTATTCCCATAAATAACGGAGAAAACGGTTTACACGGCGGCTTGAAAGGCTTTGATAAAGTAGTTTGGACCGCTCAACCCGTTGAAGGAGAAGAAGTGGGATTGAAACTGAGCTATATTTCTAACGACGGTGAAGAAGGTTATCCGGGAAAACTGAGCGTAGAGGTAATTTACACGCTTAAAAACGATAATTCTTTACAAATCGATTACCAAGCCACCACCGACAAAGCAACGGTCGTAAATCTCACAAATCATACGTATTTCAATCTAACCGGAGGCGTAAAGCGTGACATTTTAGAACACGAAGTTATGCTCGCCGCCAGTAAGTTTTTGCCCATTGATAAAGGCTTAATTCCGACCGGAGAATTACGTGCGGTTGCGGGAACACCGTTTGATTTTACAGAAATGGAAAGTATTGGCAAACGTATAAATGATACTACCGATACGCAGATAGTTTTTGGCGGCGGCTACGACCACGCCTGGGTTTTCACCGACGAATCTAACAAGTTAAAGCTCGTTGCTAAAGTTTACGAACCAACCTCAAAACGTACGCTCGAAGTATTCACCACCGAACCCGCCGTGCAGTTTTATTCGGGAAACTTCCTCGACGGTTCGTTGACCGGGAAAAATGGCAAGGTTTATGGAAAACGCTACGGCTTTTGTCTCGAAACTGAGCATTACCCCGACGCTCCTAACCAACCAAACTTTCCAAATACTGTGCTTCGCCCGAAGGAAATTTATACGAGTAAGACGGTTTATAAACTTGGGGTTGAGAAATGAATGTGAAGACGAAAGGATACGTTCACTTAACCTGAACACTTCTTCGCAAATAACCCTTATTCTGAAAGACAAACCACACGATAACCAAGGCGGTAAATATCCCAGATAAGGTGTACGAAATTAAGTGCGGCAATTGAAAACCTTCGGGAGCAATTAAGATATAAGACGAACACACAACGGTCATGAATACTGCGGGAAAAAGGGCAACCCAATAATTTTTACCTTCATTCACCAAGTAGATGGTGATTGTCCACAAGACAATGGTAGCGAGTGTCTGATTACTCCACGCAAAATACCGCCATATGATTCCAAACTCGATTTGGGTCAACGCAAAAGCGATGGAGAAAAGTGGAATACTTAGAATCAGCCGCTTAGAGAACTTGATTTGTGAGACATCAAACGCGTCCGCAATGATCAACCTCGCCGAACGAAAAGCCGTATCACCCGATGTGATGGGAGCAGCAACAATTCCGAGCAAAGCCAAAATTCCACCAACTGGTCCGAGCATTTTTAGTGAAATTTCGTTTGCCGCCCAAGCGGCGTTGTTTCCGTTTAGAGACATCGCTTGATTTAACTCTTCCACAGAACCGAAAAAAGTCATGGAAACTGCCGCCCAAATAAGTGCCACAATTCCTTCGGTTATCATGGTTCCGGCAAATATTACTTTCCCAGATTTCTCGTTTTTCATACAACGTGCCATCAACGGCGATTGGGTTGAATGAAAACCGGAAATTGCTCCGCAGGCAATCGTCACAAATAAAATTGGAAAAAGTGGCGTAGTGGAAGGGTCGGCGGTCATGTTCCTGAGATTCGCGGGAGTTAATTCAGGGATATGGTAATCTCCGAACAATAATACACCGAGCAAACCTACTGCCATCAGTAGCATAGCGACGCCAAAAAGTGGGTAAATTTTACTGATTACTTTATCAATCGGAAGGAGCGTAGAGAGGAAATAGTAAACCAAAATAATTGCCACCCATCCCCAAACGGAGAGGAATCCGTTGGTCATTCCGTCAAGTATTTTTGCGGGACCAACCAAGAAGACCGTTCCCACAAAAATTAACAAAAGCACCGTAAAAACACGCATAATTTGTTTGGCATTTCCTCCCATGTAAATCCCGACAATTTCGCTGATACTTTTACCATCGTGGCGTAGAGAAAGCATTCCCGAGAAGTAATCGTGTACCGCTCCCGCAAAAATACTCCCAAACACAATCCAGAGAAAAGCGGCGGGACCAAACATTGCTCCGGCAATTGCCCCAAAAATAGGACCGAGTCCAGCGATATTTAAAAACTGAATGAGAAAGACCTTCCAGTTTGGTAATACTACAAAATCAACGCCGTCGGCGAGCCGCACGGCTGGAGTTGCGTTGTCCTCCTTTATGCCAAAAATTTTCTCCAAAAAAGCTCCGTATACAAAATACCCTATGATCAATATCGCGACGGACAGAAAAAAACTAATCATCAATTATATCATTAGCTGAAATGAAATGGTAAGATAAGAAAGCTTTGTATTTATTTCAGCACATTTAGAAGTGTCTGTTTATCATTTGGGATGACTATTTTCAACCTTCACGAGGTCACAGCTCTAATCGCTGTTTCTTTTCGAGCAACGCAGTCCGTAACTCTTCGTAAGGAAGCTGCTGTGGCGATACGCCTTTATCAATTGCCATACTTGCAGCCGTGGCGGCAGACTGACCTAAAATCATAAAAACAGGTTCCATACGAATCGAACCAAATGCAATATGTGAACTTGATACGCACACTGGTACGAGCAAGTTGGAACACTCTGATTCTTTGGGTAAAATTGAACCGTAATCAATAGAGTATGGGCGTTCTGGCCTAACTCCAATGTCACCTTCATTTTGCACGTAACCATCTTCTTTAACGTACCGTTGAGCACTGTGAGCATCTAACGCGTAAGAACCCATTCCGATTGATCGGGGTATTTCTGTTTTACCGAGAGCATCCTTTTCTGTCATTACAAAATCGCCAATCATACGGCGGGCTTCCCGAATATAAAGTTGGTGCGGCCAATTATCATTATCGGCAAATTCATCAGCGGCGAGCCCCCAATCCTGCATTTTTTCGTGAACATCAGCAGGCACGCCTGAATCATTTTGAAGGAAGTATAAATAACCTTTTTGATAATCTTCGTGGGCTTTAATGATTTCCTTGCGGCGTTCGTAAGTGGCTTCGGAATAATCGTAATTCCCACCGATATAATCCGAGCTGAAGGGTCCATGATTATTAGTGTCAGTTTTCCGGTTCGGAACCATGTCGTACTTATTAAAAACTTCCCGCCAACCAGCATCCAATATTCTCCTTAATAGTTCGTAACGCTTAGGGTCGTAATTTTTTGGTTTGGGGAAAGGAATCCGATTGTCAAGATGATTGCTCATACATAACCTGAAACAATACGCCTGCATTTTATCATCTCCCGCACCATACTCCCCCGAAGGTCGATCAGAAATTTCGGGTAATAAACCGCTCGTTGTATCGCCCGGCACTTTGTACGGATCAATATCCAATTTGAATTGATGTCCGTGGTGATAAACTTCGGTTTGCACGCCGTTCCAGTTTTCACCGTAAACAGCATTATCTTCCCGACCAACGTGATAAGTCACTCCGGCTGCCGCCATTAAATCGCCTTCGTAGGTGGCATCAACAAACATTTTTCCGGCAAATATTTTCCCGCTCAATGTTTTGATAGATGTTATTTTACCATCTTTTTTAATGACTCCATTTTCCGAGCGATCGAGCCACTCGTCCCGATAAACAGTAATGTCATTTTCTTCGATAAAGTCTTCAAAAACCTGCTCGGCGGCATGAGGTTCAAAATTCCACGTGCTCATCATGTCGCCATCAATGGCGGCGTTTCCGTGTTGTCCTTTATTGCCGTACTCCTCTTTTTTTTGCCATTTCCAATTCTCAGGTTGTTGATAATGCGTGTAAATACGCTGATAAAATTCTTTCGAGAGGCCGCCGATAACGGTTTTGTCACCCGTATCGGTATAGCCAAGCCCGCCCGAAGAAAGCCCTCCAAGGTGCTTATCTGGTGACACAACAATAACCGTTTTGCCAGATTTCTTAGCTTCAACGGCCGCCGTAACTGCTGCGGATGTACCACCATAAATTATGATGTCTGCCGAATAATCAGCCGCTTGGTTTTCAGAATTATCACAACTACTTACTGTAAATAAAAGCAGTAAAAATGCGGCACAAACTCTAAGAATAAATGCATGTTTTTTCATAAGTTAGATTGGTTGATTTTTGATAGGTTAGACGTCAAACTACAGAATATTCGTACATCTCTAAATTTGATTCTAAATTGTATGGTTTTTAAAAATACACTTTTTCGCTTCGGGAAATGCCATACGTAATGATGTATTTCTGTTTATTGTCCTCATTGTATGATTTGAAGAAGTGTTATGTACGAAATTTAGGGGTTCACAAAAACGCACTTTCGCCCTAAAGGTTTATGATTTGTCTGAGCTTTTTCTGGCCATATTTTTTGAACCAGTAATGCATGCTGACTCTGAAATAGTTGACAGGCATCCGTATTCAAATAAGCTGTACCAAACAGAAATTTGACGGTATTCAGTTTTATTGATAGCTTTACAATAACACATAGCACTTAGATGAAACATTTCTTCGTTTTACTATTTACACTTTATTGGTTTTCCTCTTGTTCCGTTGAAGATTCCGTTATTCCAATTGAGCCCAAGTCAGAACTAACCGCTTTTAACAAGGAAGTAGTAAGCTATTTTAAAGAGGTAGCTTTAGGTTTTGAATTTGGTAATGCAAGTAAGATTACCCGTAAATGGGGAAATAATGATATGAAAATTTTTGTGGGGGGAACACCTACTAAAGCCTTAAATAGCGAGCTTTCAAAAGTAGTTTCGGAATTAAATATTTTAACCGGAGATAACTTTAAGATTGAAGTAACAACCGATTCTTCGGCTTCTAACTTCTACGTTTTTTTCGGAAGTGGAGATCAGTACACAGCGATATTTCCCTCGCAAAAGTCTAATGCAGAGAGTAATTGGGGACTCTTTTCTATATTCTGGAATGGCAGTAACGATATAACGCGGGGATATATGTACGTCGATATATTTCGGGCTGAACCTATTGCCCAAAGACATTTACTAAGAGAAGAACTTACACAATCTCTGGGTCTCGCCAGGGATTCTGACAAATATATTGACAGTATTTTCCAGCAGAAATGGACGCTTGTTACTGACTACAATAAAATTGACAAGGAATTAATACGGTTACTTTATCATCCTCGCGTAACCAGTGGCTTTACCGCACAGCAAGTAGAAACTATACTTAAAACCATTTTGCTGGAAGAACAGCAAACAATGTAACTTTCTTATTAAGCCATCACATTACAATCCTTTAAATCTACCGTTCATCCTGTTTATTAACATTAAATGTAATGCAAAGTTGCGTATCATAAAATGTAAAGTATATTTGTCATATAGTTAAATAAACTTTACTAAAAGACAAGTAAGTTCACTATTAAATAAGACAGCTATGGATATCGAACAACTTTACGAAGCCGAAAAAAGAAGGATGGACAAAATGCACTTGCAATTGCCAAATATCTATAAAAAAGTAGGAATCGTGGTATTCACCGTAAGTATGTTGATACTACTTTCAACCAAATTTATTGATGGCGAAATCGACACATTTAAAATGGTGTTACGGCAAATAGTTATTGCCTCGATGCTCGTAATTGCTATTTCAAAAGAAAAAATAGAAGACGAAATGATTATGAAAATTCGTCATCGGGCATTCACTATTGCGTTTATCTGGACAGTTATCTACGTTCTCGTGCAGCCTTACATCAACTATGGCGTTGCTTTGATAGTTCGTCCAGAAAGAGCAGTTTACGAAGAATTCGGTTCTTTCATAATCATGTGGTTTATGTTGGCGATTTACTTACTCTATTTCCACGTCATGAAGCGAATAGCTTAATGATTCGTAAACAGTCAAAGTAACCGCATAAAATTTGTGACATTATGAAAAACTGCTTAAAGGTGGAAAGAGCAATCTTAAATCTTACGCAAGATGATCTTGCGAACCGCATTGGCGTTTCCCGTCAGACAATTAATTCAATTGAAAAAGGTCGTTACGTACCTTCAACGGTACTAGCTTTAAAACTATCAATGGTTTTTGAGAAACCCGTAAACGACTTCCTTATATTAGATGATTCGGACTGACGAATTATAGTCCCGCCAGCATTCCAAATATCCAAACGGTGGCAACAAATCCGATCACAAAAAGGCTAAGGTCTATCATTATGTCTTTTATTTGTGAAAACGCCTTGCGAACATTTTATATTAAAATAAAATATGTTATTCAGGTCTATTTGATTCTGTTCTTCGTAAATTAAATTATATAAAGTTTTCACGACTATAATTTTTTGTAAAATTGTATGGCTATAACTTTTTATTAAAGTTAGGCGTTATCTGATTTTATCAGTGTCGCGTCTTGTTTGCAGCATCAAAATGCCCGCGAAGAAAAAAACTGCCCCTAAAATTATGGCGGCCCAAGGATTCAGGGAAACTAAAGTACTGCCGAAAATACCGATTATCAATCCGGCGATACCGACTACTGTTAAAATCATTGCGAGAATCTTGATCATTGCATTAAGTGTTTGTTTTTGACAACTAAGGAAAAAGCGTTCCACACTTTTTGCGAATAATTAAGCCATCTAAAAGTTATTTTGAAAAATCTTATGAAAAACCCACACACAATATTCCATTTACTTTCTTTCATTGTATTTACTACTCTGCTACAGAGTTGCTATACAGACAAAAAAGTAGTTAATGACGCTACAAACCACGTCATGGATGATTCGTACTGGAATTCGGGCAAAGCCGAAGTCTCAAATTACGAATTAACACAGAGTCGGTACGGAGCAACTTACAAGGGAAATTTCCTAACAATTTTTGTGCGGGAAGACTTCTTACTCGATAAACAAGTGAAGAACGAACGGTACGAATCTGAGAAGACAGTTCCGGTTTTGAAGGGTATTTTCATTCGTAAATTCGATACCGGTATTTACAGTTACGCCATGCAGAATTCGGTTTTTGCCCCGCTTGATATAGCCAATCATCCAATGGCGTTGAAAAGTCAGGCAAGTTCTCAGGAATGGTGCGGAACGCAATATTTACAGGCAAACCGTTCTGGAAACTCGTACGATATAAAGATGCATTCTTACTTTGAAGATGAAGCAGATGCTGAGTTCTCGTTAGAGAATACATACCTCGAAGAAGACTTATGGACCAAACTCAGGATGAATCCCGAACTGGCTCCGGTTGGCGAGATTCAAATGCTTCCCGCTGGTTCTGTTTTACAATTAACACATTGGCTCGTAAAATCCTACCCTACGGTAGCTTCTATTGAGCCGTACAACGACACATTATTTGTTGGGAATAATTTGAAAAAATACCGAATTGCCACTCCCGAACTTAACCGCACCGTAGAATTAATTTTCGAGAATCAACCTCCTTTCAAAATCGTGGGAATGACGGACTCTTATCCCGCAAAAGTAAACGGCGAGCCTCAAACTACCATCGCCCGTCTGACTCATCAAGTTGTAGAACCGTATTGGCAAATGAATGCTCCCGCTGATTCAACCGCCCGAAGTATGTTGGGCTTGAAATAAACAGTGGAATGAAGTTTTACTGTTTCATCGAAAAACACTCACACGGTAAAATGGATCAGACCCTAGAAAATCAAGTAGCCGTAGTAACCGGTTCGAGCAGCGGTATCGGCAGAGCCGTAGTTAAAGAATTAGCCAAACGCGGAGCAAGCGTAGTTGTTAATTACCGAAGCAGCAAAGAAGAAGCGGAAGAAGTTCAGAAGGAAATTGAAGCTGAGGGCGGCAAAGCCATCGTGGTGCAAGCCGATATCAGTATAAGAGAAGATGTTGATAAACTTATCAGCGAAACTTTGAGTGCTTACAATCGCCTTGATATTATGGTAGCAAACGCCGGAATTCAGGTAGATGCTCCGTTTTTAGAAATGGATTTAGAACAGTGGAATAAAGTTATTTCCGTAAATTTAACGGGACAATTTTTGGCCACTCACGCCGCCGCCAAGCAGTTCGTAAAACAAAACCCTACTAGTAAAGAATCAGAAACAGCCATTGGGAAAATCATTTGTATGTCGTCCGTTCACGATATGATTCCATGGGCGGGACACGTAAATTACGCTGCTTCAAAAGGTGGAGTTTTAATGTTTATGAAATCAATTGCTCAGGAACTCGCTCCACTTAAAATTCGGGTAAATGCGATTAGTCCGGGAGCTATTAAAACGTCTATCAACAAAGCAGCGTGGGGTACGGAAGCGAGCCTGAAAGCTTTGATGGAATTGGTTCCGTACAAACGAATCGGAAAGCCCGAAGATATCGCAAAAGCCGCCGCGTGGTTGGTTTCTGACGATGCCGATTACGTAACCGGAGAAACGCTCTATATTGATGGTGGCATGATGCTCTATCCCGAATTTGCGGATAATGGTTGATATTCGTAGATTTATGGAATAAAATCCATCGTTTTTCTTGCTCTACTCTCGCTCTTATCTTGTCAAAAAGAAATTTCATCTGCACAACCTACGATTACCGTTGCAAACTCGGTTGAACAAATTCTTGATAATATGAAACTGTGCCACGAAGCCATTCCACACGGCATTCCGTCGGGTTTTAACAATCGAAAATATCCGAGAGTTGGCTACGGTAATAATCCGGGAAAGTTATCCGCCATGATTCCGTGAGGACAAATTTACGGAGACATAAGCGGCAGTAACTCCACGAATACACGGGTTCAAATCCGAAATCTCCGCACTTATTACCTAAGTAGAAAAGACAATATCTGGAAGCTGTGGTCGGGCACGAACAGTGTAGCAGGAAGCCACTATTGGGAAGATTTTAAAGACGACGCTAACGTCCCGAACAAAGACAACCGCAACGAAACGAGCGGCAGAATATCCATCAAAATGATCCCGAATTATAATTACCATTTCTGGACTCCGAAAGACCGTGTGGTCATTGACCCAAATGATATTGCGGGAGTATGGTCAGTAGTAGAAGCCCGTTTGGTAATTGACGATACAAAGAAAAAAGACGACCGAAAAAACGCTAAGTTTATGATGAGCATTGGGGCAGATTACTGGCTTTCACAAAATGCTCAGTGGAGTGCTGATTGGACAAGCAACGGCGACATCGGAATCGGGCATTTTCGCTGTGTCACTAAGGATTGGCAATCGTTCAATATGCATACCATGACGGAGTCTGATCTGCGAAATAATCCTCCGCCTTTTGAGGTGGAATTTTGAACTTCAAGGTATTAAGATATTCCTAACAACCCTTTCTGCTCTTTCGTGGCTGTTATTTTTAAGATAATATTTTCATACTTTACCTTTTGTAATTCTAACTCTGCTTTCAATCCTTCTATTTCAGTACTCTTCTCATTCTCTACCGAAGGTTCTCCAACGCCAGCATCAAGCCAATTAAGATTAACTTTGGGGTAAATCTTCTTTATTTTTTCTGATAGCGAAGCTCGCAGACCTTTCGTCTGACCATTAGTAATTTTATATAACTGTTGCGGAGTTTTGAATCCCAGTTTTGAGCAATTTAATAGACCGTATCTCCAGACATCTCTACAAAAAAATCAAATCGTTCTGCGTAGCTCTCTTCATATCAATTTTATTAAATCTATATTATGCCCCAAATTCAGCGATTACTTTCTCCCTAAACTATTTATGACTTTACTAACTAACAAACAAAGATAACCCAATAGTGGATTTAGCCATAGTAAAGCGTGTTTGTACTATTACGCAAAAGGCATTCATTAGAACGAGAAAAACTCGTATCCTAATGAATGCCTCGTGCATAAAAACTTTTTCGCAATTCAGGTTAATTCCAACCAAATACCTGTTTCAGGTTTGCGTTGAGCGTTATTTCGTTCTGTGGAATGGGTCGGTAATAGTGCTTTGGATCAATGAATGTCCCTCTTTCGGGCGTTGCTACTACGTAACCGTTTGTCCCGTTGGTGAGGTAAACATCGGTGTTGCTACCTACAGCACCAGCTCTGTAATAGATCAACGTAGTTTCTAAGCTATTTACTTCTCTGTTGGCTGGGTTTGGAATACTTTCAGATGCTCCAAGTAGAACCAAATCAACTACACCATCTCCGGTTAAGTCATATTTTCCGAGCGACGGGAAGTATAAACCTATCGGTTCGTTCTCCATTAATTTTCCAGCCTTCCAGCGGTTCAGATCATCCAACCTTCTACCTTCAAGGGCTAATTCAACCCTGCGTTCCCGACGAATTTCCAGAATAATCGGATTGGAAACGCCGGGGTACTTTGCCCCTTGTTGCAGATCTAAGCTTACGCCCATCTGTAGATTAGGCATATTTACGCGTTGGCGTAACTTATTCACCGAAACATCAAGTATTGACTGCGTCATACTTCCTAATTCTGCTTGTGCTTCGGCATAATTTAATAGCACTTCGGCGTAACGCATTACTGGAACATCTAACCCGTTGACCACGTCTTGATCCGTACTATTCACAAAACCTTTAATTTGGTGGTATCCGGTAAAATTTTTGTTCAGTTGCTGCACGTAATTTCTGTTACCACTTGAGTAGTTAGAAATATTGATAAGTTCCCAACCTGGATAGGCGAACGTTTGACTCAATCGAGGGTCGCGTTTTTGAAATTGCTCTACGAACGTTTGTGTTTGATAATCAGCTTGATTACTGTAAAAACCAGCATCTGACATGAGATAGCTTTCTACTAAATCACGGCTTGGAGACATTTCATAGTTACCAAATACAGTTACGCTAAAACCGCTGTTTTTCAAGTTCGCAACTGAGATATTGGAAAAGATAACTTCTGGGTTAGAAGTTAAATCTTCACTTATGAAGAGTGAACCATAATCGGCGTTAGGTTTTCCAGTTGTATAAATAGAGTAATTACCACCATCAATTAGTTGCTTTGAATAATCAGAAGCTAACCGGAGAAAATCATTTGCCGATGATTGCAGATTTAGTTCGTCGTGATATTTCCTAAAAGTTCCTTCATACAAAGCGTTCCTACTTGCGTAGGCCAATACCACCCATTTGTTTATCGCCCCGGCAGGTTGATTATTTCGGACGTTCTCAATCGCGAATTTATAATCTTCAAAAACTTTGGCTATCACAACCGCTCGTGGGTCGCTGGCTTTATACAGATCGTCAGAGTCTGTAGTCAGAACGTTTTCGTACCATGGAACATCAGAGAACCGCTTCACCTTATCCATATAGAACTGAGCTCGGAAAAATCGGGCAATACCTTGGTAATGCCTTTTCACCTCGTCAGAGGTTTTTGCTCTTTCAGAGTTTTCTAAAAATAGGTTTACGTCTCTTAGGTAGCTCCAATTCCAACCAGATGTTACTGTGTTAGAGTTGGCATCTGTGGTCATGACCGTCTTTATTTCCCGGTTACCCGTCGTAGCAGCGTTATCGGTGGCTTCATCGTCATAATAAATTCCGAAACCAGGGAAGTTGTACAAGCCGTTTATATAAATAGCGAGGTCTTCTTCGGTATTAAAGAAATTATCGACGGCAATTTCTGTTTCCGGTACCAAATCCAAGTATTCATCGTTGCAGGATGTCAGCAACGAAAATACGAACAGCAAGCTGAGTTTTAGAATATTTTTCATTTTTTTAATCTTTTGTGTTAACTTCTTGAATTGAATTTGTCAGGACTTAGAAGTTCAGGTTAAGGCCAAGGGCATATTTTCTTTGGTACGGATACTGATAACCACTTGTTTCTCCCCTACCCGCACTGTAAGATGGGTCAAGGCGGTTGTTGATGTCAGAAACTGCTTCCGGGTCAAAGAAGTCAGCAATTTGTGACCACTCAAACAGGTTGTCACCACTGAAATAAACTCGCAACGAAGATATCCCTGCTCTTTGGGTAAACTTGGCGGGGATCGTGTAGCCCAACGTTACGTTTTTGATACGTAAATAAGAGCCGTCAAGCAAATAGGCAGTTTGCGGAACAGCCAAACCTTGCACCTGATCTATCCGTTCGCCCAAGTTACGGTCTGCTAACCACGCCTGTAATGCCGGATATGTGGCATCTGTATTTGCGTTGGCAAGTCCGGCATTGATATAAGATTGCGAATGGTTGGCGATTGCATTTGCGTTATCATCTGCTGCCCGGTAAAAATCGTTTAAGTGAGCGTAGCCGCCTGAATAAGGCTGTTGATAAAAGCCCCAGTAGAGGTAATCTTGCGGATAAAAATCTCTTTTCCCAACGCCCTGAAGAAACACCCCTAAATCTAAATTATTCCATTCGGCGTTCAAGTTTAATCCAAACCGAAAGCGAGGAAGCATATTTCCGATCACTCGTAAATCCTTAGGATTATCCGCCGAAAGCCCTTTTTCAATGTTTTGATTGCCGTCGAGGTCGGCGAATCTCGGCCACCCTTCCACAATTTCTAAAGCTCCCCACGGAATGAGCGATGATTGGTCAAGTGCGTCAATTTGTTCCTGCGAAGTAAAGAACCCATCCGAAGTTAATCCCCAAATTTCACCTAATTCCATTCCTTCGTAATATTGGAGCAGGCTATTATTCGGATTATCGAAACGGGTGATAAACGAACGGCTATCGCTGAGGTTAAACTGTGAACTGAAATTGACAGGATTTGCAGAATTTCCTAACCGCGTACGGTAGGTCAAAGAGAATTCCCAGCCTTTTGTTCTGAGATCTCCGGCATTCTCTTTCGGCTCGCTGGCACCAAGTACAGCCGGTAGATCTTTGCCCAAAGTCAACATGCCTTTCGTATCACGAATAAAATAATCAAAAGACGCATTTAGTTTATTACCGAACATTCCGAGATCAAGTCCGATGTTTTGTGAAACCACTTTTTCCCACGTATAATTATCCGAAACAATTCCTGGAGAAGAGATACCAAGTGGCAATTCCCCATCAATAATGTAGTTTCCAAGACTCGAACTCATCGACGGTATGTAGTCAAACGCCCCAACTGCCTGATTTCCCAAAGAACCGTACGAAGCTCTGATTTTGAGCATATTGAGTTGCGGGTAGAAGTTCGCCATGAATTTCTCGTTAGCCACGTTCCACGCTCCCGAAACCGAAGGGAAGAAACCAAAACGGTTCGCTTTCGGAAACTTAGAGGAGCCATCGTAACGCCCGTTTAGTTCGAGGATATAACGATCGTCGTACACGTAATTTGCCCGATAAAAGACTCCACGTAAAGCCCAAGATTCAATACGTTGGTTACCAAACAGTGTTCCGGTGGCGAGCTCAAGCGTTGGTAGTGAAGAGGAAATCACGCCATCTCTCCTGAGTGATACGTTGTCTGAGCGGAACTGCTCTTGATTATAACCACCTAATAAAGTCACGGCATGTCTGCCGAATGATTTGTTGAACGTGCCGTACACATTCAACACCTGATAGTTTGAGTTTAAATCACGTTTCCACACCTGATTTACGCCTTCTTCCCGAATATCAGATGGCCCATAACCAATGTTTATTTTTGAATAGTACGCATCGTAATTAGTATCCTCGTTTCGTAAGGTATATTCGGCGTTTACTTTGAGCGTATTTTTCAGAATCCAAGCTTCACCGCTGAAAGTGGTTTGAAAAGTATTGGACTTGCTCGTTTCCGTTCCTCCGTCGGTTAGTCGTGCTCCCATGCGTCCAACTTCGTTATTTGCCCAGCTTCCATCGGGGTTTTTATCCCAGCTCGTCGGTTCAAAATTATAAAGTGTCTGCATATTAAAATATGAAGGGCTCTCCCGGTTAGAATGCAGGTAAGAGGTATTATTACTGAAACTCAGCCAGTCAGTCATTTGTAAATTGACCCGACTTCTGACCCCCGTACGATCGAAGAAATCATCGGCAAGTTTTAACTGCCCGTTATGTTTGTTAAAAGACCCAGAAACATAGTAGTTCACTTTTTGCGAGCCTCCGTTTATGCTTAAATTATGGTTTTGGGAAAAAGTACTATTCGAGAGAAAGTAGTCAGTCCAGTTTTGATTTCCCATGTATTCCCAAAGTCCGGGACTATTCGCATTTTCACGAACACCGACTGTTCCCGCCGGATTATCACTTCTTTCCCGAGCCCATTGCAATCTTTCACCGTTTGTTCCAACGCCGGTCCACGGCGTATTATCTTCAGCCAGTTTTT
>JBLHXN010000051.1:0-23934 GCA_047630355.1 Spirosomataceae bacterium
GCCACCATCTTATTCTGCTACACTTCCTTACCAGATACTTTGGCCGTTATACACGCCGAAACGGGCGAGCCCGAAGGTTTTGTGAGCAAAGAAATGTTTTTTTACGTGTCTGCCGGAATACTTCTGATTTTCAATTTATTAATCGGTGCTTTGCGGGATCAAGTGGTAAAACTTGACTTTGCAAAAGTTAATCCTATGAGCGAATGGGCAAAGCAACCAAAAAAGCTGCGTACTTTTCTTACAAACTGGTTCAACGGCTTTTTGGCTTTCGTGAACACTTTCTTGGTATTCGTTTTACTCGGGCTTTATAACGTAAACACGAACAGAGGACAAAAGCTTGATTTCAATTACAATTGGTTGATGATTTTTGGGGGAGCAGTATTGTTGTTTATTTTATTCTACCTGCCACTACAACTCTTGTACGCAAACCCTCCAACCGACGATGAATAAACAAATCGCCATCGAAGACTATGCTTACGAACTTCCTGAGGAGCGAATTGCGAAATTTCCAGTTAGTCCCCGTGATTCGTCAAAATTATTGACTTACAAAAGCGGCGAAATCTCAGAAACGGTTTTTACAGATTTACCTAATCAATTGCCCAAGAACGCCTTTCTGGTATTCAATAATACGAAGGTTATTCCCGCCCGATTGCATTTTCAAAAAGCTACCGGAGCCGTAATTGAAGTATTTTTATTAAATCCGATTGCCCCTTCAACCGTCATTTCTCAAGTCATGGAAGCCACCGAGACCTGCACCTGGCACTGCATGATTGGCAATAAGAAGCGATGGAAAGGCGAGGTTTTGGAAGCAAAAGTCAGCGTTGACAATCAGGAAATATTTTTAACGGCGGAGTTGATTGATGAGAAGGAGAATTTGGTGCAATTCGATTGGAAGTCTTTGAGTTTCGCTGCCCTGGTCAAAGCCTTTGGTGAAATGCCATTACCGCCTTATATGAACCGCAAAGCGGAGGCAGAAGATTTGGAAACGTACCAGACCGTTTATTCCAAACACGACGGAGCAGTGGCTGCCCCAACAGCGGGACTTCATTTTACGCAAAACGTTCTGAACGATTTAGCCGAGCAAGGTTTCAAATCTGACTTCGTGACGCTTCATGTGGGGGCGGGAACGTTTCAACCCGTGAAGGCTGATAATGCTTTGGAACACGAAATGCACGAAGAGCAGGTCGTATTTTCAATTGATTTCATCAAAAACTTATTGGCGAATTCAGGTTGTGTAATTCCCGTCGGAACTACATCAATGCGGTCTTTAGAAAGCCTGTATTGGTTCGGGGTGAAACTATCGAAAAGAGAAAATTCAGAAGAACAATTGCCCTTCTACATTGCACAGAACTATGCTTATGAACACGAAGAGAAAGAACTACCAACTATAGAAAAATCGCTGACGACTACTATTTCTTTCATGGAAAAGAGTCGTTTGAATCAATTAGTTGGAGAAACTCAAATCTACATTTTCCCCGGTTACAAAATGCGGGTTTGCAAAGGTATCATCACGAATTTCCACCAACCGAAATCTACGCTTTTATTGTTAATTTCGGCACTCATTGGTGATAACTGGCGGCAAATTTACGAGTATGCTTTAGAAAACGACTTCCGCTTTTTGAGTTACGGCGATTCGAGTTTATTGATGAGTTAGTAAAAAAGTGCCCCTCAAATGAGCGGCACTTCGTCGTGTTCAGGGATTATTCAAACAAAATTCAACCCTTTCTCTTCTTTTTGCGAGTCATTTCGCTGATGAACGTGCCGTCGGCTTCAAATCCAACACCTACGTAGGTATCGTCGGCTTTCTGAACGATTAGCAAGAACTTGCCTTCTTCGTTGGTCATGCCTTTTTTGATGGTTGCTCCAGCGTAATTTGCGGTGATATAAGCAGTAACGGTAGCTGGTAAGTCAGCAACGGCAACTTCAGTACCACGCGAACCACGTTTTCCCGTTTTTTCTGCAACAAATACGCCGCCTGCGTCGAATATGAGTCCAGCGTGCGTAGCATCAGTTTTGGTAATTTTCACTACGTAGTTTCCATTTTCGAGCGTTCCGGCACGGTCAACGGTTGCGTCTGCGTAGTTAGCTGTGATGTAACTTGTAATTGCGGCGGGTAAATCAGCTATGGCGACTTCCGTCACGTTACACTTCTTACCACCACGCCAACCTTTTTTGTGGTCGCTGTTAGTATTTGTAGAGTCATTTGCCGTTGCTAAAAACATAAAATCCAGTAAAGCCGATTCATCATCCGTTGAGAATGGGCTGATACTGTTGTCGTTTTCGCAGGCTGTGAATGCAAAAATACTCACGAGTAAAAAAACGCCTAATTTTGTCAGATTTTTCATTTTAAAGAATTTAAAAGTTGATAATAAGTTAGTTGGCAATCATTAGATTGCAAGTAGAGATTTTTACATACTGTAATATTACTAGACATATTTACTAAATAAGACGAGCGTTTTGTCCTTCGTTGTCTTTCGTCCAAAGCATTTCTTTTCAATACGCAAGTTGTAGTGAATAGCGTTGCCTCACTTCCAAATATATTTTTTTCAGGCAACGTAATTTACCAGAACTACGTAAAGTATAGAGAAGAGTTAGTTAAAAGATAACGGCGTTTTGTCCTTCGTCTGTTATCTTTAATTTTTTGTCCCAAACAAAACACGTGTTTTTTAGAAAGAAGCAAAGCATTTTTAATCTGAAAGAAGTACTCGAAGGTTGTCGGAGAAAGAATTCATCGGCTCAAAAACACCTTTTCGAGCATTTCTATGGGCTTTCTATGGGCATTTGTTTACGGTACGCTGCCAATAAAGATGAAGCCGAAGAAATGCTGAATGACGGCTTCATGAAAGTATTTGATAAGATTAATTATTACGATCCTGAACAATCTTTTGAGGCGTGGTTTCGGACGGTTGTAGTCAGGACAAGCATTGATTACTTCAGAAGAAACCATAAAAAGGTGACATTTATGGATATAGAAGATGCTCATTTCTTAGCTCACGAAGATCATCATGTGGAGCAACTCGCCGCCGATGAAATCATGGAATTAGTGCAGCAACTTCCACCCGCCTACCGCACTGTATTTTCTCTGTATGTAGTAGAGGGGTATTCGCATAATGAAATTGCCGAATTATTGGAAATAAACCCGGGAACGAGCCGCTCAAATTTGGCTAAAGCACGAATAAAAATGCAAGAATGGATAAAAATTTACGCATCAGAAACATTGACCGATAGAAATCATGTCTAACGAACGATTTGATGAAAATATAAAACAGAAGCTGGAATCGGTTCGACCAGCTTTTGAGGAGTCGGCATGGAAGAAGTTCCAAGCGGCGGTTCCGGTTCCGCGGTACGCTACGCTTTTTCAGGATTGGGGCGGCTGGATTTTCGGTGGACTCGCCTCCGCGGCTTTTCTTACTACGCTGTATTTTAGTTATTTACAACAAAAGACAAACGAGCTACTGCATGAAGAGATTTCTACTATAAAAAGTATTCAAATTCCTCAAAATAAAGTTGATACCGTCATCATTGAAAAGTACCTTACCGATACAATTTACGTAGTAAAAACAATCCGGCAAGTGGTTGAAGTACCCGCAAAAGATAATATACAAAATAGCTCATTTGTAGCCGGAGATAACCCTGTTCAACGTTTAACGACAAGTAGACCGACACAAGGATCAGGTTCCGGAAGCGATATTATTGGAGTAAATTCGGAACAGAGAGTAGTTGACGAACAGCGTAGCGAGATTACGTTAAATACTACAACCCGAAATAATGTTGGAGTTACTGAGAATCAGAAAAATACACTGAAAGGGGAAGTGAATAACTCAGGCAGAGATGTTGAAAAAACTATTGATAAAAACGGCAACGTGATTCGGGAAAAACCGGAGTTGACCAAAGAACAAGTAGAACAAAACGATAAACCTCCCGTTGAGAATTTGGTGATTCCTGAAACAAAAACAACAGAAGGTCAAAAGAAAAAATTTAAGCTTCCGTATATCCGAACCCGTGTCGGCTTAGCAGGCGACTATTTGGGTTTGAGGATTCCATCGGTAGGACCGACTACTGAATTTTTCTTCGGATATTCTAACCTGAGTTTAAGTACCGGACTCCTTTTTAGTAGCCCACAGGTAACGCAACACAAGTTACTGAAAGACTTTAATCAAGCTACAGGAAAACGATTTGAAGAGTTTTATAAAGATAAATTTCGACCACAGCAATCACAAAGAAAAATCGAAGATATAACTATCCGAACGTCATTTATCAAGGTTCCAATAGCTTTCAATTATTACATAAATACCAGAAGTGATTTTGACTTTATATTCACCGCCGGAACTCGGCTTGATGTTTCCGTTTTCCAGGATATTCAGTTTGAAAGCAACTTACTAACCGACCGGATCAACGAGAAATTTGAAGCCCGGCCAAAACCCAAAGTTTTCAGCGGGTTATTCTACGGCATGGGATTGCAATACCAAAAAGGTCGGTTTGTCGGGCAGTTTACCCCTTATTTTGACTTCCGGTTCCGTCAGAATGAATACGTAACCATTCCACGCACATTTGGAATAAACGCTTCAGTTAAATATGATTTGGGAAGAGGGTTATAGATTTACGATTTGAAATTTACGATTTACGTTCATTCAACGTAAATCGTAAATCCAAGTTCGTACATCAGTTTTACTTCTTCAGCTCCGCTAACTCGTCTTTTACAAACGCCATTAACTCCGAAATGTATTCGGCAGAAAAATCGAATTTGACGTTGGCAGCTTCGTAAATTTCGCTGATTGTGGCGGTGTAGCCCAAACGCAAAGCTTTCATATAACCTTCGAGGCCTTTCTTATTATCAGCTTTATAATTTCGCCAAACACTTATGGCTCCAAGCTGTGCCATACCGTATTCAATGTAGTAGAATGGTACTTCAAAAATATGCAACTGCTTATGCCAGCTGTACGCCTTGAATCGCTCGTAACCGGACCAATCCGTTACGTTATCCGAGAAGGTATTATATATCTGAACCCATTCTTCGGTGCGTTCAGCAACAGTATGCTTCGGATTTTCGTAAATCCAGTGCTGAAATTTATCAACGGTAGCAATCCAAGGCAAAACGGAAAGTAAATCTTCCAAGTGCTCAATTTTTGCCCGTTTTAAATCTTCCTCGTTGTCAAAGTAAACGTCCCAATGCTCCATAGAAATTAATTCCATCGCCATTGAAGCCAATTCTGCTACCTCAGAAGGCGTACTTCGGAAAGCATTTATCGGCAAATCACGGGTTTCAAATGAATGAATGGCGTGACCACCTTCGTGTACCATTGTGACAACATCCCGTAGGCTTGAAGTAGCGTTCATAAAAATAAATGGTACTCCTATTTCTTCCAACGGATAATTATAACCGCCCGGTGCTTTTCCCTTACGAGATTCCACGTCAAAATGACCCATTTTTCGCATAATGCGAATGTAGTCGGCAAGTTTTGGATCAATTTTCTCAAAACACTTAACCGTTTTATCCAGTAAATCTTCACCGCCATTAAATGGCTTCAACGCCGCTTTTCCTTCAGCATCAACTTGTAAATCCCACGGACGAAGTGGCTCAACGTTCAGTTTTATTTTTCGTTCGGCGGCGGCTTCGTTCAAAACCGGAACAATCGCTTTTTTCACTGATTCGTGAAAATCGAAACAATCTTGCGGCGTGTAATCAAACCGTCCCAAAGCGGCAAACATATAATCTCTGAAATTATCAAAATCGGCGTTTAAGGCTACTTCGTGACGAAAATTAAGAAGCTCATTAAATAACTTATCTAAACCCTCTATATCTCTAAAACGCCGTTCGGAAATTTTCATCCAGGCTTCTTCACGCTGCTCTCTGTGAACAGACTTCAACTTCAAGCCTGCCTTTTGCAACGTAATTTCTTCGCCGTCCAGTTCTACGGTCATATCTCCGGTAACGGTCTGATATTCGGTTTGCTTGGTCTGAATTTTGGTAGACAGATCGATATTCTTTTCCCGGAAAATCTCCACAGATTTTTCCATTCCCCGAATCATTATTGGGTAGCCACTCGCTTTCATCTCCTGCAAGTACGGGTTTGCGAGGGCTTTTTTGTTTAATTTATCGTCATAAGCTGACAAGTGCGGTTGAATATCTTTCACAAAAAACTGGTAGTCTTTCTGGTATTCCTGACTCCCGGTATCTTTTGACATATTGATGTATCGCCACGCCATGTCTTCAGATAAGTATGACTCAAGTTCACTACGATCTTCAAACCATTTCTCAAGATCTTGAGCGTTATTTATTTCGCGTTTAACGAGTTCTTCAATAAGCGGTTTTACGTTTCCCCAAGAATTTAACTCAAAGGATTCGCCGATAAATTTTCTTTCTTTTCGCTGAGGGATTTCTACTTCGTGCATAATTTATTTTTGCTTTAGGCTGTACATTATCTACCGTACACCTTTTTAGTTTAATTACTGAAACGTGATAACGCAAAACGTTGTGGATAAGTTACGGGGAAATCGAACGTCAAAATAGGTATCAGATGAACAACATTACCACCGCCATGCCGACCATTGTTAAGTTTTCGACGATTGTAACGGTACTCATAGGAAGGTTAAAAACGTCTCCAAGACACGCACATTTAATTTTTCGGTTATTCAAGTTGCTTTCAATAACGCCAATACTGCCCACTCCCAAAACTACAATAGTGGCAATATTTGTAAACAACGGGTTGAAGTTGATTAAGTACATTACGCCCAGTGCTAATTCAACAAACGGATAAATATAACCCCAAGTACTCCAACGAGCGGCAATAACATCATACATTCTGTAAGACGACGCAAAACCGCTAATATTCAGGAGTTTGAAGAAAGCAAACACAATGAAGAATCCCGCCATAAAGTGCCGCATCCAGAGCATGCCGGAGAAATCTGCAAACGGGTATTGAGCTAACAAACTCACGCCCGCAATAAACGACACGATAAGAATTAGCGGCTTGTACGTGTTGATTGATTTTTCGGGAAGGGATTCGGCAACAGCATTCTTCGTCACTTTTTTCTTTATCGAAATTGTAGGAAACGGAGCAGGTTCTTTTTCAATTTTCTGCTCAGAAATATCGTAGTTACCCGCTGCTTTCACCGCTTTACGAAAAATCGCTAAATCTACATCGTTCTGCGTAGAAATGACCGCTTGCGGATATTCAAGTTGAACCGAAACACCTTCTACTTCAGATAGTTTTTCTAAGGCAGTCTTTACCCTTGCTACGCAACTGCCGCAGGTCATTCCCGTGACGCTATATTTAGTATTTTTTTGTTTTAAGGTTTCCATGAAGGTAAAACAGATTAAAAAATGAGTGGGTTCAATTACTTATATTTGTAAAAAGACAGCCGAATTTATGGGAGATGCTTTAGAAAAAACGAACTACTCAATTGCTGAATACCTCGCAATAGAGCAAGAAACCGGAGAAAAACACGAATATTATTTCGGAGAAATTTTCGCTGTGGCGGGTGGTACACCGTTGCACGGATTGCTATCTGCAAACGTTGTTGGAACTTTACGAGATGTTCTAAAAGGGAAGTCAAATTGTCGAACATATAGCAGCGATGTCAAAATCGCCATGTCAAAAAAACGATTTAGTTATCCTGATGCCGTCGTTATTTGTGGTAAAACAGAGATGTCAGAAGAGCTTTCACAAGCAGTTACAAACCCAAAGCTTATCGTTGAAGTTCTATCTCCCTCAACAAGTTCATACGACCGTGAAGGCAAATTCCGGGCGTATCAAAAACTTGATTCTTTTCAGGAATACGTTTTGATTTCGCAAGAAACTGTTGCAGTTGACGTGTTTTTCAGAGAACCACAAAGTAATTTTTGGCTGTACCGCTCCTATACTTTGCTGGAAGACGTCATTCACCTCAAATCAATTGACGTTGAAGTCAGCGTTTCAGATTTGTATTTGAATTGGGAAGAGGAATAAATCAAGCCTAAACCTTATTCAATCTCACTCAAGGCTCTCCTTTGTCTCCGACAAAAGAATAGTGTCACACGGTCTCCCGACCGCCGTTGAAGAGTTTTACTTTTAGCTGCGGTCAGGAAACCGCTTGCCGCCGCTTCTTAGAACGGAGTCTAAGAAGAGCCAGAATGCTGTCTAAAGTCAAGTTAATTAAAGGAAAATAAGAGATGATAAAGAAGTCAGAATCAACAGTATATTTAAAAGATTTTTTAATTCCACTGTTTACAGCTGGTTTTTTCGATGGCGGACGGCTCGCCGCTGGATGGGCTAAATGCCAGTGCAAGTTTACTGGAGGTTTTAAAAAGTACATCTGGCTGCAGAACTTATAGTAGCGATGTAAAAATCTCTATGTCTAAACAACGTTACGGATATCCCGACGCTTTTGTAGTATGCGGAAAACAGAAGTTTCAGAAGATGTAACGCAGGCTGTTACTAATCCTAAGCTCATTGTAGAAGTACTCTCTCCTTCAACGGGGCTTTACGACCGAGAAGGCAAGTTTCAGGCTTACCAAAAAATCAAATCGTTTCAGGAGTATGTACTGATTTCGCAAGAAAGTATTTTGGTAGAAGTTTATTTCCGCGAACCCCAGAACGACTTCTGGATGTACCGTTCTTACACATCATTTGAAAACGTTATTCACTTTAAATCAATCGATGTTGAAATTAGCGTTTCAGATTTGTATTCGAACTGGGAAGCTGAGTAAGCCGAAATCAAACCTCGTTCAACCGCACCTTCTTTGTTTTCAACTTCGTGTTGTTCAGCTTAGAAATCAACTGCGTTGCTTTCGTGGTTTTTACGGCAACAAATGCACAATCCTGCTTTAGTTCAATATTACCGAGTTCGTCTTTTTCCAAGCCACCCGATTTAATAAAAAAGCCAACAATATCTCCTTTTGAGATTTTATCGCCTCTTCCACCAGACACAAAAACGGTTGTCCAATCGGAAGTTTCGACGGTCTTTTCCTCGGGAATTTCTGATTCGTAAACGTTTTTTAAATATGCTGGTAGTCGGGCTTCTTTCCAGTTAAGAATGTACGCCGTACCTTCTTTATTCATCCTCGCAGTTCTACCATTACGGTGCGTAAATTCTTCCTCGTGCGGTGGTAATTGATAATGAATAATGAATTTAATTTCGGGAATATCCAGCCCACGAGCCGCCAAGTCTGTAGCAATAATAAGTTGTTCGGTACCGTTTCGGAACTTTATCAAAGCTCGTTCACGGTCTTTCTGTTCCATTCCGCCGAAGAAACAGCCGTGCGGAATGTCGTTTTCGTGCAAAACATCACTGATAAAACGAATGGTGTCTTTATAATTACAAAAAATAATTCCCGGCTCTCCCGCAACGCCTTTCAGCAAATCAATGAGCGTACTTATTTTATCTTTATCAGGGGATTGAATGAGTTTTGTTTCGAGGAAAGATTCGCCTTCGCCCAAAAAATCAAGAAGCTTTAAGTTTTTCATTCCCATAAATTCAGGCACTTCCACGCCAAACGTAGCAGAAGTCAGAATCTTTTTATCAACTGATTGCAAAGCATTCACGATTTCCTGCATATCTGATTCGAACCCGATTTCGAGCGATTTATCGAATTCATCCAAGATTAGCGTGTTGATTTTTCCCGTAGAAAAGGTGGTTCGACGAAGGTGATCCGCGATCCTACCCGGCGTTCCGATAAGAATAGCGGGTGGATGTTTTAAGTCAATCCGATCTTTATTGAACGAGCGTCCACCGTAAAAAGCATTCACTTTATAACCCGTTCCCATTTCACGGGCAACTTGTTCAATTTGAATTGCCAACTCACGGGATGGCACGATAATAAGGGTTTGAATGTCTGTAACTTCAGGATTCAACGCTTCGATAACCGGTAGTAAAAACGCCAGTGTTTTACCCGAACCGGTAGGAGAAAGTAACATTACCTCGGAGCTTTCCGGAATAACGGACGTTGCCGACACCTGCATTTTATTAAGGTGAGTAATTCCTAGCTTATTTAGGATTTCAGATAAGTCTTTGATTTCGTTTGCCATGGGGCAAATTTACGATTATGGAAGCAGATTATAGAAAAAGAAGAAAAGATTAAAGACAAAAGCAGAAAATAATTTGTTAGTTCAGAACAGTCCGTCCATTTAACTTCAACGCAAATAATAAGCTAACAGCCCGATATGCCCATACAAAGAACCGATATTCACAGCTTTTTGAAGTTAGCAGAAACCGTTCCCGTTCTCGACGTACGTAGTCCCGGCGAATTTGAGCAGGCTCATATTCCGGGGGCGTATAGCTTGCCTTTATTTACCAACGAACAGCGAAAAGTTGTGGGCACGGCGTATAAACAAGAAAACCGCGAAACAGCGATAAAAATTGGATTGGATTACTTCGGCCCGAACATGCGGAGTGTTGTGGAAGAAGTAGAAAAATTGACCGATAGTAAATCGGGCGAAGTGCTTATTCACTGTTGGCGGGGAGGAATGCGGAGCGGAGCAGTTGCTTGGCTTTTAGATCTTTATGGCTTCAAAGTTACGCTTCTCGAAGGCGGCTATAAGGCTTACCGAAACTGGATTCTCGAACAGTTTGAGAAAGATTATAACTTCAAAATAATCGGTGGTTATACCGGAAGTGCAAAAACCGATTTGTTACACGACTTAGCAAATGACAACTACGCAACGGTAGATTTAGAAGGAATTGCCCACCACCGAGGTTCGGCGTTGGGTGGTATAAATCAACCTCCGCAGCCAAGTCAAGAGATGTTTGAAAACATACTCGCAACTCAACTTTATAAACACAGAAACGCTGAATTCATCTTTCTCGAAGACGAAAGTCAACGCGTTGGAAATATGCAAATTCCGAATGCTTTATGGGAAACGATGAAAGATAGTATTGTATACTTTTTCGATATTCCGTTTGAGGAGCGGCTCGATTATTTAATACCGATTTACGGAGAATTTCCGAAGGATAAACTGGCGAATGCCATTGAAAGAATAAAGAAAAGATTGGGCGGCTTAGAAACAAAAAATGCCCTTATCCATTTGGAGAATAATGACTTTAAGTCCTGCTTCCGAATTTTGCTCACTTACTATGACCGTTGGTACTTCAAAG
Organism: Spirosomataceae bacterium; assembly: GCA_047630355.1. Lineage (GTDB taxonomy): Bacteria > Bacteroidota > Bacteroidia > Cytophagales > Spirosomataceae > JANQUM01. Next base: position 11,074 of record JBLHXN010000051.1, read on the forward strand.
GTCTGAAAGGAAAAAAATCGGTGGTAGAGATTGAAACAGAAAATACCGATATTAAACTAAATAAAATTAAACTGATAAAACTGATAGCCGAAAACTAACAGTCAAAACCTAGTTATGAACGACATTAAACTAACGCAATATTCACACGGAGCCGGATGCGGCTGCAAAATTTCCCCGCAAGTCCTTGACGTAATCCTGAAAGGTAATATTACTATGCCCGACAACGACAAACTACTCGTTGGAAATAGTAGTAAAGACGACGCCGCTGTGCTGGATTTAGGAAACGGAACGGCGTTAATTTCTACCACAGACTTCTTCATGCCCATCGTGGATGACCCGTATAATTTCGGACGAATTGCCTCCGCCAACGCCATCAGCGACGTTTACGCCATGGGTGGGAAACCCGTCTTGGCAATCGCTATTTTGGGTTGGCCAATTGATAAACTCGCTCCCGAAGTGGCTCAACGCGTTATTGACGGAAGTAAAAGTATTTGCAAAGAAGCGGGAATATCGTTGGGCGGTGGACACAGTATTGATTCCCCCGAGCCGATTTTTGGTTTAGCCGTAAACGGAATTATTGACGTGAAACACGTTAAGCAAAACGATAAAGCCGAAGCAGGAAATATATTGTTTCTAACGAAGCCAATTGGCGTGGGTATTTTAACCACCGCCGAAAAGAAATCATTGTTAAAGCCAGAGCACAAAGATCTCGCTGCTAATCAGATGATGGAACTCAATAAGATTGGTGAAGTATTAGGTAAACTAGATGCCGTAACTGCCATGACCGACGTAACGGGTTTTGGCCTATTAGGCCACTTAACCGAAATGGCAGAAGGCAGCAATGTAAGTGCTGTTGTTGATTTCGAGAATGTTCCGTTAATCACAAACTCTATCATTGATTACATCAAAGAAGGGGCCGTACCTGGCGGAACAAATCGCAATTGGGACAGCTACGGGCATAAGATTGGAGATATTTCAGATTTGCAACGAAATATTCTCGCCGATCCACAAACCAGTGGTGGTTTGCTCGTGGCGGTGAAAGAAGAACGGGTAAATGAAGTGACCGATGCCTTCAAAGCAAACGGACTTTCTGATTTTATTCGACCAATTGGGCGGTTGGTAGAGAAAGGCGAAAAAGTGGTGGAAGTACGTTAAGGCGTTTACTTCCGCTCTCTTACATATTCTAAATACGTCACAATTTCTTGAGATTGTGACGTTGTAATTCCTAAAACTGGCATCTTGACTTTGTCACGATAAGCCAATGGATTCACAATAAAAGCGACTAAGTCATCCGTTTTCCAGTATTCGGTAACGCTTTTGGGTGAATTCAATTCCGGCCCCATCATTCCACCAATTCCGTTAATAGAATGGCAGGTTTTGCAATGAGTATTGAATAGTTTATAGCCTGCCAATGCCCTTGTATCGGTAGGTAACAGGAGCTCGTTTGAAAAAGCTGGTTCTAAGTGGATTTTTACCAAATTATATGGACGTTTAAATGATTTATCACCGGAAGCCACTTCATTATCGTAGAATAAGAAGAAGGGTGCAATAATCATTTCGTTGCCGTTTTTCGTGAGCTGTTCCCAAGTTCTCCCATCGGGAGCATCGGAATCGCTGATTGCCAAGTAGGAATTCACGGAAAGAAATTTTGAAAGCGGCATTTCCGGCTTGTAACCATCTTCGCATTCAAATACAATCTTCATTTCATTCACAGCTATTTCATCGAAATTCCAGTAATTCTGCAGGAAAGGTTTTAATAGAAAAGCGTTAAAGCGTTTATTCTTGTGGTAAACGGGGTCACTCTCTGAAGTAAAAACTTCCGTTTGGGGCATGACACCTTTTGCTTTCAACTCAACTAAATTGATTGACAGATGATTCTCCGTTTCCTCCAAAGGAGAGTCGTTAACCACAGTTTGAGTTGTTTTACAACTAATTACGAAGCAAAGAAAAAAGAAAAAGGAAGAGCGTTTCATTTTGAGCAGGGAGTAAGTCACGTCCAAGTTAGTAACGAAATATCAAACTCTCCTCTTTCTTTTTATATCAATTCGTTAGAACCGTAATCTAACCGCCGCTAAGAAGTTTGTTCCAGCTTGTGGGTAGACGAAATTCTCGGTAATTACATCACCAAAAATGTAACTATAAGTGTATCCGTTTGGCTCATATTCTTGATTGAAAATATTATTTATTAAAAGACTAAAGTTAATCTCTTTCATAAATTTCGGTTTCAACGTATAGCCCAAACGCAGGTCATTCACAAAAAACGCATCCAGTTTACGATTTTCATCGGAGGTATTGTCCAAATACTGATCACTTACGTACTTTGAAAGCCACGTTAGTTCTAAACCTCTAACGGGCATAAAGCTCAACTGACTTCCCGCAACTACACTTGGAGAAAAAGAAATATCCGTATCAGTAAATGTTGTCACTTGATTTGGGGTATCGTCAGACGCCAGAATTGTTTCCGTAAATTCCTGAACCTTATTACGGCTAAACGTAGCGTTTGCCGCTAAAAGCCACTTATCCGCAAAACGCCAATCGGCTTGCAGTTCTATACCCGCCCGGTAACTATTCGGTACGTTTACCCGAACTGCCTCTCCTACTCCATTTACATCGCCAGATAATACTAACTGATCGCGGTAATACATGTAGTAAAAGTTAGCCGTTGCGTTAAACGTGCTGCTATTCATCCGGTACCCGATTTCTACATCCTGCAAGTTTTCGGCATTGGGCAGATTCGGAGCATTGTCCACTAAATCCTGACGGCTCGGCTCTTTATTTCCGACAGCGTAAGAAGCGTACATCGAAGAGCTTTCGTTTACTACGTAATTCACCCCAACTTTTGGATTGAAGAAATTAAAACGTTTCCCGTAATCAACTCGCTCAAGGTTATCTAACACACCATTTGCTCTTAAATCAACGGTACGGTATTGTAAATCTAAGTAAGTGTTGAAACTTTGGGTGAATTGGTAAAATGCTTTTCCGTAAATGTTGAAATCATCTTTCGTTCCGAGGTTTTCGTACCAACGGGGACGAACCTCATTATTAGGAGCAAATTGTGACCAAATAATCTCTCCGTAGTGATCACCTTCGTAACGGCTTACCCCTCCACCAATATTGGCGTTTAGCTTGCCCGTTCCGGTATAATCTAACGACCAAACGGCACCGTAAAAGTGATTATCCAGCCATTTCCTCCGTACTAAATCAGTGCGGGTAATGGTTTCATTACCAATTTCAACGTTGGGTAATCCGTAATCACTAAATTTATTTCCTTCACGAAATTGCTCAAAATAGCCTCGTCCGTAAGTATAGTGCAGTGTTGGGTTAAAACGCCACTTGTCACTTAACTGAAACGATGAGATTAACTGATAGTGATCTTGCTGATAATTATCAACTTGATTGTCATAGTTATAGGGATTGAACTTACGCCCACGATCAAGAAGGTTTTGCTTGTATTCTTCGCCTAAAAAGTTGCGATTTACGTATGCGTTCACACCCGCTAAGTCTCCGGTGGCTACGCTTTGCGGTACGCCTTCCCACGCTTGTTGGGTTACTTCTTGGCCCGAAAAAACGTTGAATCGCACGAAACTTTTATCGCCGTAATATCCACCTGATACGTAGAAAGATTTCAGGTTAGAAGCCGAGCGGTCGATAAAACCATCAGAAGTGATGCGGGATAACCGGGCATCTACCACAAAATGGTTATTTATCAAACCCGTACTTGCCAATACGTTTGTTTTTAGTGTATTAAATGAACCTACGGATACGTTCGTTTCGCCGTAAGGCTCGCGTTCGAAGCCCAATGTGTTTACGTTAATAGTTGCTCCAAAAGCACCAGCCCCGTTAGTAGAAGTTCCTACACCACGTTGAATTTGCATACTCTGCACACTCGATGAGAAATCGGGTAAGTTTACCCAAAAGACTCCCTGAGACTCTGAATCGTTGTACGGAACTCCGTTAAGCGTCACGTTTATACGTGTAGCGTCCGTTCCCCGAATCCGGATTCCGGTATAACCGATTCCCGCTCCAGCGTCTGAATTTACTACCACAGATGGCGTCTGATTCAGCAAAAAAGGAATGTCCTGCCCGAGGTTTTGTTTCTGAATTTCCTGTTTGTATAAGTTCGTAAACGCCATCCCCGTTTTATTAGTGGCACGGGTTGCTTTCACCACAACTTCGTTTAACCTATTGATTTTTAGGGAATCAGGAGTTTGGGCAGTTAACAAAAAGCCGTTAACAGTTAACAGCAGTGTTAAAGCAATGAAAAATGGAGAACGAAGAGTGAAGAGTGATTCTTTGGTGGACACCTGACACCTTCCGATGGTTATCGGGGCTGACGTCTGACGTCTAATATTTAATTTCATAATAATTTAAAAATTACTACGAAGCAGCTAAAGGAGCAAAACGCCGTCGTATGGATTTACGATTTAATTTTACTAACGAAAGGAAGAAAGCCCGTGCACAGACTCGCCTCTCAAAATCCCTTCGACGGTACTAACCGCATCAGGTTCGTTGGGTATGATCTCAGCCCGATTGTTTGGGGCACCCCTTTTTGAGATTTCAATGTAAAGGTAAACGGTTTTTTGCTTTAAAGTGTTTAACTTTAGTTAATAGTTAGGATTAAATGATTCTGACGTGCTAGATTCTACAAGTCTACAATACCTTATGAGTAAATACATGGTAACTTTTGAATTACCCATTCCGTTCACCGCTGAGTTCATCGAAAGAATTCCTGAACAGCGTCAGATAATTAACGAGTTATTAGCGGAGCAAAAAATACATTCTTATTCTTTATCAATGAACCGGGACCGCCTTTGGTGCATGATAAACGCCGATAGCCGTTACGAGGTCGTTAATGTTATTAACACTTTTCCGCTGATAGATTACATGCCCTACGATATTTCAGAACTAATGTTTCACAACGTAGCGAGCATTCAGGTTCCAGCTTTTTCGTTAAACTAAGTGCGTGAATTTAAAATTAGTTTTAGATTTACAGGGATGACGAAGCGTTTGTGACTGTAAATCAACTCTCCCGTGCCATTAAATACGCCGCAAATTCTTTGAGCGGAAGCTTACGTTCGTCTTCGACGTCTATGGATTTTAGTGCATTCAGACCTTTTTCAAAATACACACTGACCACATTCTCAGCGGCAGCTTTGATTTCCAGTTTATTGTAAATTTCGGTAACAGCTTCTACCTTTTCAGCATCTTTACCAGTAGTAGAAATCCAACTTTGAAGTTCTTTATAGAGTTCGGGGCTTGAAGATTTTGATTTCTCCAGAGCTTTCAGGAGTAGCCACGTTTTCTTATTTTCGATAATATCACCGCCCACTTGTTTTCCGAATTTTTCGGGGTCGCCATATACATCAAGCAGGTCGTCTTTTAATTGGAAGCCCAATCCCATATTTACGCCTGTTTCGTAAAGTAGCTCAATTGTTTTATCGTCAGCATCGCTGATAATTCCGCCTAATTCCAAAGCAAAGCCTAACAAAACTGACGTTTTCAAACGAATCATGTTCAGGTATTCTTCCTCCGTTACGTCATCCCGCGTAGCGAAATTCATATCAAATTGTTGCCCTTCGCAGACTTCAGCGGCGGTACGGTTAAATCGTTTTACTACTCGTTTGAAGTGTTTATCCTCAACGGTGGTTAGCAATTCGTACGCCGCCACGAGCATTACATCACCCGATAAAATTGCCACATCGTCACTCCATTTTTCGTGAACGGTGGCTTGTCCGCGACGAAGCGGAGCGGCGTCCATGATATCGTCGTGCATCAGCGTGAAATTATGAAAAACTTCCACCGCAACGGCGGGTTTCAGAACACTTTGCCAATTATCTGAGAAAAGATTTGCGGCAATTAACGTTAACGCCGGTCGCATTCGTTTTCCTCCTAACTCCATGATATAATCAATCGGCTCGTATAATTCTATGGGGCTTTCACCATAAACGGTTTTGTCGATTTCAGATTGAATGGCGGCGAGAAAAGGTTGTAGTGAAGTCATCAGGTTGTAAAGAAATAGCTTTTTGAAACGGTAAAGATTGTAAGATTTTGAATGAATAGAACAGTTGGACTCAAAAAGAGTTCTTTCTGGCAGAAAACGGACCGATTCTTCGACAGAATTCGTTAATCATCCATACTCATAAATATTATTTACGTAATTAGAATTTGGCAAGACCAATTCTCAACTTTTAATTTATAAGTTATGCACGTTTTATTTAGTAAATTACCTGACTCTGCCCGCGTTTGGATTTATCAAGCCAATCGCTTCTTGACAGAAACCGAATGCGAAATCATTGTAAGCCATTTGACCAAGTCAACAAATCAGTGGGCGGCTCACGGAGCACCGTTGAAAGCGTCTTTCAAAGTTATCGAAAAACGATTTATTATTATTGCCGCTGATGAATCTCATAACGTTGCCAGCGGTTGTTCAATAGATGCGTCTACGCATTGGCTGAAAGAATTGGGCAATCACCTGAACGTTGATTTCTTCGACCGGGCGTTGATTTACAAAAACGAAAGTGATTTGAAAGAGGCTAATCCGTTTGGAGTAAAAAAGCTAATTGAAAACGGAGAAATTCTGCCGAGTACGTTTCTTTACACGCAACAAGTAGCTCATTTAGCGGCGTTAGAAAACTGGCCCGTTCCGGCAGAGTCGGTTATTCAATACAAACGTTTATTCAAGAAAGAAAACGCCGATGTCTGACCAGAAACCAATCATTATCTTATTCGACGGCGTTTGTAATTTGTGCAACGGATTCGTCAATTTTTTGATTGACCGAGATACAAACAAACAATTCAAGTTTGCTTCTTTACAATCAAGCTTTGGAGAAAATGTTCTCTTAAAAAATAGTCTTGCGACTGATGATTATCAATCAGTTATCGTTTTAGAGAATGAGGAACTGTTCACTAAATCATCGGCGATTTTCAAAGTAATCGAACGGCTGCCCAATTGGCGTTGGTTAAGAATTTTTAAAGCTCTACCCAATTTCATTTTGGATGGTATTTACGGACTTGTTGCCCGAAATCGTTACCGTATTTTTGGAAAACGAGACAGTTGCCGACTTCCTACGCCCGCCGAACGTGCAAAGTTCATTGAATAATCCGTATATTTGCAGTCGGTCGAATTAAAGTTTACTTCACGAATGAAATTAGCGTTTACGGTCTGCTCGCTGGCGTACCTTGGTCAGGCCAAAGCAATGGCAGATTCATTTATTAAATATAATCCGGCGTATCAAATAAAAATCGGTATCGTGGACCGGATTGAAGGAAGAATCGAAAAGCAGGATTTTGCACCGTACGAACTAACCGAAATTGAAGAAGTTGGCATTCCCGATTTGTCCGGTCTGACAAGTAAATATAATGGATTGGAGATGTGCTGTCTCGCAAAACCATTCATGGCTAGTTATCTCTTAGAAAAATACCCCGAAGCACAACACCTAATCTACGCAGATACCGACATCTTGTTTTTCAACAGCGTTGAAGACGTTGCGAATGCACTGGAAAGCAGTGCCATTTTCCTGACTCCGCATATTTTTACGCCCTACCCCGACTTACACCTTTATCCGTTGGAAACCTCACACCTGAACTCCGGCCTGTACAACGCTGGTTTTTGGGCAATTTCCCGTGGAAACGAGAGCCAGCAATTCCTGGATTGGTGGAAAAAACGGCTCATTACTTACGGTTTCGTAAATTTCATGGACGGTATGTTTGTCGATCAGCTTTGGTTGAATTACGTACCGCTATTTTTTCAAAACGTGGTTATATCACAGCATTTGGGCTTAAACGTGGGCTATTGGAATTTGCACGAACGCTCCCTGCAAGAACATGACGGGAACTTTACGGTAAACAATCAATTTCCGCTCGTGCTTTTCCATTACAGTGGCTACAATATAGATTCACCCAAAGGCATTTCAGCCCACACGGACCGATTTGATTTGGACGATAAACCAGAATTAATACCCGTTTTTCAATTAATAAATGATGAATTAACTGCGAACCGGCATAATCAACTCAAGGAGCTTCCTAACCTGCTAATTTCTGAAAAGGAGTACATGAAATGGGGCATTTTGCGTGAATACGCTTTACGAATTTCCCGAAAACTAATCAGAGAATTGCATGGATAAACCCACCATCTCAGTTGCAATGTGTACCTACAATGGCGAACGCTATTTAGTAGAGCAGCTAAACAGTCTGCTTACCCAAACATGTCTGCCAAACGAACTTGTAATCTGCGACGATGGCTCCACCGACGGCACGCTCGAAATACTCGAAAACTTTCAAAAAAATGTTCTTTTCAAAGTTCTTATTCACAAGAACGAGAAATCGCTGGGAACGACTAAAAACTTCGAGAAAGCAGTTAAGAATTGCTCAGGAAGCTACATTTTTATGTGTGACCAGGACGATGTCTGGCTTCCCGAAAAAATTAAAGTGCTGACTACTTACCTGAATCAGAATCCTGCGGTTGAAATGGTTTTTTCTAATGCTCAACTTGTTGACGAAAAGCTAAATAATCTCAATCGTACGCAGTGGGATATGGTGCGTTTTGGGGAATTTCAGCAAGAGAAATGGAAAAATGGAAGTGCTATAAACATTATGCTTGGCGGAAACCGGATTACGGGTTGCACTACCGCTTTCAGAAGTAATTTGTCTGACATTAGTGTGCCTTTTCCAACGGATATTCCCGAAACTATTCACGATACGTGGCTGGCCTGGGTTGCCACCGTGCGGCGAAGTATTATGCCACTTGATGTTAAGCTGGTGCTTTATCGTCAGCACGCCGCTCAACAAATAGGTTCTCGCCCGCGGATTATGCCGCCCCAAATAGGGCTGAAAGAAAGATTTATCCGGTCTCGTATTGATAAATTGGCACCCATTATCAAAGAGCGGGAAGAACTCCAAAAACTGTACCTTCGCTTATCTAGTGTTGAAAAAAACAAAGGGTTAGAACCTCTGAGGAATAAGTTGAATTTTCTGACCATGCGAAGTCAGTTGCACAAAAATCGTTTACTTCGATTCTTTCCCGCTTTGTGGAGCTTTACCAAAGGTGATTACCATAAGTACAAAGATCAGGAAGCCGACTGGAAAGCTCCGTTTTTGGCATTTGTTGGTGATGTATTTGAGTGAGATAAGGGTTTAAAGGTTAGGTATTAGATTAGAGAAAGGTTTGTAGCGTACAACTTACTCAAACTTCACATTTTCCGTAACTCCCTTCCAACTATCCGTCCGAAATGGTGAAGCGGGAAGTCCTTGTTTATTGAACAAGTTTGCGTCAATTGGGGAGTTTGTCCAACCGTAACGAACGGCTTTCGGGTCGCGTACCATCGGATGATTTACGAGTACCTTATCCCCCTGAATTTCGGCTTTAGCGTAATAGAATTTTTGATCACTTCCCGCAATTTCGAAGCCTTGCAGATAACCGTATTTATCTTTTGTTGTTAATCCACTTCCAATATTTTCAAAACTCAAAATGGCTTTTCCTTTTGTGAACGCTACGCTTTTGTACACCGGACCGCTGTAAACGAGGTCTTTCCCGTAAGCTACTTTCAGTGCCGAGAGAGCCAATCGCTTTCCAACATCTTGTTTGTTTCGGGGGTGAATATTGTCAGGATTTCCAATGTCGGTGGTTACCGCCATGCCCGTTTTAGGAAGTTGGAGCGTCATGGTCTGAGCTTCACGGAGTTCTGCCCAATTGCTTCCTTCGTTACTGTCTTGAAAGCCTCCGTAACTTGAGAGTTGCACAAATAAAAACGGGAAATCGTACCCCCAATCCTGTCGCCAGTTTTCAATCATTAGCGGAAAAGATTTTCGGTACTGATACGCTCGACCAGCGTTGCTCTCGCCTTGATACCAAATTGCACCCTTGATACCGTAATCAGTTATCGGAGCAATCATTGAATTGTAAATAATAGAACCCGCGTTATTCATCCAGCGGGTATAATTCCGTTCCACTTTCCAGGATGGTATCATCTTCCACTGTTCATCAACGAGCATCACTTTCTCACCGTCAGTTTGAATGTAAAAGTCATTTTTATCGCCGCCAAAACCCATCCACGTCCAGCCGTTGTTGTTATCATTAGCAGATGTTTTTATCAAAATACTATTTGCTCCGCTTTTCCACGTTTCAGCAGGAATTTTAGTGTCAATTTTCCCTGTTGCGAAACCTTTGTAAACGGTTTTACCATTCACGATTAATTCAAAATTTCCGGTATTATTTCCGAAAGAGAAGTCAGTAACCTGATTAGTAAATGGCTCAGGAACTTCAACAAATTTCTGCAAATAGACTGTTCCCTGAAAAGAAGGTAAACCCGACCATTGCCACTGCCCCGGCACATTGATATTCAACCAATTATCATAATCGTACGTTGGGTTCAGGTAGTCATTTTCGTTAATTTTATTGATATCGATATTAACATTTTTGTAAATACGCTTTATCAATTTCTGCTCCGTGAGTTTGGCATCTTCATCCCAACTTTTTGGCATTGTTTCTGCGTAGTATCCAAGTACTTCAGAGCTTTTGATAGCACCACCGCTAATCCAGGATTCAACCTGCGAACCACCCCAAGAGGAATTTAGTAAGCCAATCGGCACATCCAATTCATTTTTTAAATGACGGGCGAAGAAGTAACCAACTGCCGTAAATTCGGCTGCTGTTTCGGGGGTTACTACCTCCCACTCGCCGCCGTTCAGGTCTTTTTGTGGCGTGAATTCAAGTTCTAACGGCACTTTGAAGTGACGAATCAGTGGATAATTTGCGGCCGCAATTTCTGCTTGAGCATCGTTGACATCTTTTAACCGCCATTCCATATTAGATTGTCCCGAGCAAAGCCACACGTCTCCAATGAGGATATCCTCAAATTTTACCGTTTCTGTTCCTGATTTTATTGTTAGTACCTGCGGATTCTTATTCGCTGACATGGCATTTAGCGTAGCCATCCACTTTCCTGAATCATCAGCGGTTGCATTTATATTTTGGTTGGCAAACTGAAGGTTCACTTCGCTATTTTGCGTAGACCATCCCCAGACTTTCACGGGTTGGTCACGTTGTAAAACGGTATGGTCAGAGAATATTTTGGCAACTTTCAGTTGTGCCGAAACGGCAAATGACAACAACGAAATAGCTACAACGATTTGTAACTTCGTGAGGAAAGAGATTTTCATAGAAATGGGTTGAATAGATTGAAAAGCAAGATAAGCAAGATAAGCAATCTATCGGAAATTTTTGATAGCTTAAAAACAAACCCGCCGACTGAAGGGTATCAATCGGCGGGTTTTAGGATTTAGTTTAACGGGTTTCTATTACTGCTTTATCACTTTTTTAAAGACCGTTTTTGAGCCTTGTTTTATCAGGATAATGTGCGTACCAGAAACAAGGGGTTTCAAATCAACTTCCACCTTGTTGGCTTCACGTATTTTAAAATCGGGCGTAAGCAGGTGTTGCCCTTCTAAGTTATATACGTTAATATCGCCTTTTTTCAACTGATTGCCCGGATATTCAAGCACGATACGATCCGTAAACGGATTCGGGTACACGAGGTATTTATTTGTCAAATCAGGTTCAATACCCACAATTTCAACATCCAGCGTCGTGAACTTCAATGCCTCCGAAGCCGTCGAGGTGTTTCCGGCGGCATCTTTCGCCGTTATGTAAATAGAATACGCCGTTGCTTTTGTCAGATCATTAAGCATTACACTCGTGGCCGTAGAGGTTGTGCTTTGAGTACCATCCACAAAGAGTTGGTATTCGGTTACTCCTACGTTATCCGTTGCGGCGTTCCAGCTGACTTTGAGACTAGAAGTCGTGATTTCGGATGCCGTCAGGTTCGTTGCCGCACTCGGAGCAGTGGTGTCCGGTGCCTGAGCAGTGGTTACTTTCAGTGCCGTCGAAGCATTTGACACATTACCCGCATCATCAACTGCTATGATATAAATGGAGTATGCTGTCTCTGCACTCAATCCGGAGAAGGTAAAGTTTGTGTTGGCAGTAGTTGCGGTAAGGGTGCCATCTACGTAAACACGGTATTCTTTTACCGCTACGTTATCAGTGGCTGCTATCCATGAAATAGCGATGGTTGTTTGTTGAATACTGGTAGCCGTCAGACCCGTTGGGTTGCTCGGTGCTTGCGTATCAACCGCTTTAGTGGTGGTTACGCTTAATGCGGTTGAGGCACTTGAACTATTCCCAGCATCATCTTTAGCAACTACCGTTATGCTGTAGGTGGTTTCAGAAGTGAGATTCTTCACACTATACGAAGTACCTGTCACGGTTGCGACTACTGTGCCATTCACATAAACTAAGTATTCTTTTACGCTACGGTCATCGGTTGAGGCTGCCCACGTAATATCAACGCTGGTGGTTTCTACTACGTTTGCCGTTAGGTTAGTTGGGGCACTTGGGGCTTGGGTATCTACATCACCCGTCAGGGAAATGGAGAATGCACCGTTATCACCATCGAAACCGTCAACCAAAACGTAATAGGTTTTTCCAGCCGTCAAGCCTTCAACGGGCAGGAAGCTGTCGAAGAAAGTGGAACAATCTGCTGGTCCGGCATCGTTGGCGGCAACTAATTTAAACGTACTGAAGTCGTTCACATTCGAGGTCTCATATAAAGCTAATTGCGTATCAAAATCGGCTAAATCGCAGGTGCTGATTTTAACTTTTCCGTCTGACGGAGCTACGAATTTAAACCAGACAGAATTATCAACTTGCTCATCACACCATCCAGTAGTACAATCTTGATCTTTAGCTGGAACAGGCCTAATGTTCTGCTCTCCATCCCTTACAGTAGCATATGCATTCGTATAACCACTTTTTACCTCACCATCTACAGGCAATTCAATGGCGTTTACCACCTCGTCATTTAT
>JBLHXN010000052.1:0-23509 GCA_047630355.1 Spirosomataceae bacterium
TTGGCTACAAGCCGTAAATCAATCCATGCAATTTCCAGAGGCCCTGAAAGGAATCGAGGATTTTATGCGGAGCATGGAAGATAACATGGCGGGAATGACAGAGTTCCTGACCACTTTTGATTCCATAAGTGAACTAATACTGGCGTTTATCGTCATTGCGGTAATTGCCGGAGTCGGAGAAGAAATTATATTCAGAGGGCTGATTCAGCGTAAGTTATACCTGGCAACCAAAAACCCGCACGTCGCGATTTGGTTAGCTGCATTCATTTTCAGTGCCATTCACTTTCAGTTTTATGGTTTCCTTCCCCGGTTAATGCTCGGGGCAATGTTCGGTTATTTCTACTATTTCACGGGTAACCTTTGGGTTCCAATTGTAGCCCATGTCTTTAACAACGGATTAGCGGTAATACTGCTTTACTTATCGCACCAAAAAATGATTGGTGCCGACATTGAGAAAATGGACAACGTTCCGTTTGCGGCGGGAGTTACTTCGTTCTTTTTGGCAATAGGGCTAATCTGGTTTTTCAAAAAGTATATCGACAGAGAAACACTATAAATTAATTTTAATAAAAAATATCACTTATTTTTGGGAAAAAATTCAAAGAGTAATGAAATCATTTTATAAAGAAATAACTTTTGCGGAGATAGATTATTCTGCCGAGAAGATGCTTGAGGTATTGCATCAAAACAAGGTAACGGTGTTACGCGGTTACGAAGGGCAGGAAGATCCTTTTGAGTTTTTTACGAAACTCTCCGATCAGCTAGGCGAAATTGTCCCGTCAGACGAAGATTTAGTTACGGGTCAGCCAACCGGAAAACGTTGGATCGACATCACTTACGATCCCGCTATGATGAACAAGTACCGTTCTGCTCCAGTGGGTCAGCCGTTGCACACCGATGCTTCCTATTCGCCGATAAGAGATAACGTGCAGTTCTTTTACTGTGCGGGACAAGCCGAATTAGGCGGAGCAACAACCTTTATTGACGGACACACAGTAGTTAAATTACTAGAAATGGCCGAAGAAACAGCGTTACTCGAAGACTTGAAAAAACACAAAATTCGATTTGCAAAAGATAACCGCGAACGCATCACACCAATTCTTTGGAAAGAAGACGATACGTGGCATTTCAACTGGAATTACTACACAGGTGCAAAAGAAAATAACGAGTTTGAAAAAGAACTTTTCGAGCGATTTCACAACTTTTTAGAGACTCGTGTTGTGCGTTCAGGCTTAGTTACTGAAGCTATGCTGGAGAAAAACGACGCCGTTTTCTTTCACGACGAACTCGTACTTCACGGACGGAACTCTTACTTTGCAACCGAAAAAGGGCAACGATCTTTAAGAAAAGGAACCATCTTATTGAAGGATTTAGAAATTAGCTGATAGCAATTAAACAGAGTAAATATTACTCAAAGATAAAGACAGAACGGACAGGCTTCAATAATTTTGAGCCTGTCCAACTTGTTTCTAAAGCTCTTGGTATAGAAGTCAATTTCCGTATTCTCCCTGAGAATAATGGCAAAATTTAACGATTATCGTTCCGGGTTTTCTAAAACCCTCAACAACTTCTAAAATTTACGCTGACGATATTCCAAGTACCGAAACCGCTACATACAAGTTTTGAAAAGTGCTTCAAACAGAATTTTAAACGTATAATACGAAGCTTTTCTTCGCCACTACAACCACAATATATTCATTCTTTTATTGATGAGTGAAAGGAGGTCTTTTTTACGGTTATAAAAAAATAGTTTTCATCTTTCGTAGATTAAAAGTTATTTTGCACTAAATACACTCCCAAACTATACATGCTTTACTACCTTTTCAGTTATCTTGACCGTTTCATGAACTTTCCCGGAGCGGGAGTTTTCAAATACATCTCATTCCGAGCGGCAGCAGCGGCCATTTTATCTTTACTTATTGCGGCTATATTCGGGAAGCGGCTCATTAGCTTGTTACAAAAATTACAAATTGGCGAAAGTATCCGCGACCTCGGTCTTGACGGTCAAATGCAGAAAAGAGGTACTCCTACCATGGGCGGGTTTATTATATTAGCCTCGTTGCTTATTCCCGTTTTACTTTTTGCCAAAGTTGACAACGTATACATAGTCCTGTTACTGATAACAACAGTCTGGACTTCTATGATTGGTTTTGCCGATGATTATATCAAAGTATTCAAAAAGGACAAAGAAGGGTTAGCGGGGCGATTTAAGATTTTTGGACAAGTGGGCTTAGGCTTGATTGTGGGACTTACTCTATATTTCAACGATTACGTAAATGTCAGCATAAAAAATGGGGCAAATATTGACGGCGTTGCCCAATACACTAATCAACATTTACTCGTCACCACCGTGCCGTTTTTGAAAAACAACGAAATCGACTACAGCATCTTAGGAAGCTATTTTCCCGATAATTTAGCGTGGATTCCCTACGTATTGATTTGCATTTTTATCATCACTGCCGTTTCCAACGGAGCAAACATCACCGACGGAATTGACGGGCTCGCCGCCGGAACTTCCGCCATCATTGGTCTTACACTCGCGGTTTTTGCTTACTTATCTGGAAATAAAATCTTTGCCGAGTACCTCAATATTATGCTTATTCCGAACTCAGGGGAAGTCGTAATCTTCTGTGCGGCGTTTCTGGGAGCGTGCATCGGATTCCTGTGGTATAACGCATTTCCGGCTCAGGTATTTATGGGCGACACAGGGAGTTTAATGCTTGGTGGTATCATTGCTACGTTGTCACTTATTTTAAGAAAAGAACTGCTTATTCCCATATTCTGCGGAATATTTTTGGTCGAAAACCTCTCTGTAATTCTGCAAGTGGCGTATTTCAAATACACCAAACGAAAATACGGCGAAGGACGACGAATATTCCTGATGTCGCCGTTGCACCACCACTACCAGAAAAAGGGTTACCACGAAGCTAAAATCGTTACCCGCTTCTGGACCATCGGAATTGTATTGGCTTTGCTCAGTTTGGTAACTTTGAAATTGCAGTAAACAATACTATTTTATTTGAAGCCCGTTGTAAGACGGGCTATTTTGTTAAACAAGCAGCGTATTAACGAATTGCAGCCTTTCTCCTCACTTAAAAGAAAACCGCACCTTAACCAAGACCTGCGACGGACGAAGCTGATAAGTGGATTCAGAATAAGCAAACGAACTGGCGGAAACCGTGGTCAGCGTTTTGATATTGAAAACGTTATTCCAGTTAGCTTCGAGGTCGATTTTAGACTTTGTGAATGTGTAACGAAACGTCAAATCGGTGAATAGATTTTCCGTATTTTGATTGATAAAACGGTTGACATAATATTCGCTTCTAATTCCTAAAAAGGTCTGTTCGGTTGGATAAAAACTCAGTTCCGCCTGATGAGTTTGCTGATTAGCTCGTTGTGGTGATTGATTCTCTACGCTATTTTTGAGGTAAGATAGCTGGTATTTATACTCTACGCCAAACCATTCCAATGCGTCAATTGTCAACTTTAAATCCGGACGCACACTTTGATATATAACCGACGCCAATACATCGTTGATTAACTGTTGCCGCTCGGTTTGGGAAACGCTTACACCGATAGAAGCATTCGACTTTAGTTTGCTAAAATACTTCCCCAAACGACCCGAAATGGTTTGATTGTACGATTTGTTACTTTGCTCCAAAGCAATTAATTCAATCGCTCCATTTTCGTCAATTTGATTGGAGATCAACAGGTTATTTTCCGTAACATTATTCACGTAAAACACATTAAAAAACGTTGAAATCAGCGGATTGCGGTAGTTCAATCCGCCAGAAAAAGCGTTGGAAATATTGATTGGCAAAGGGGCATTTCTCCGTTCGATGGTTCGGTAGCTTTTCAGGATATATCCGTAATGTACGTTTTCTAATTCACCCAAATTCACGCTTCTCCGAACCGATACGTTCGTTTTCCAAAAGGCGTTGAACTCGTAGCCAACACTCAATCGTGGTTCAAAGGCTAAACGGTTAAGCGTTTGACCTTCGTCAGAAATTTTTTCTTCAATTGAAAAGTTATAAAGTGTCAGCGGCATTTCTACCGTAAACCGCCAGTCCTTTTTTCGGTATTCAGATTTTAATTTAGCGTACGCACTCGTTTGTAACCAAGATAAATCATTGCCGAAATCCTCTCCAATTGGTGTAATATTTTCACTGTTAATTTTCGTCAACTCAGAGGTGAGCTGCTGCCGTTGCACTATAAAACCAAGCGTTGGAGAAAGTACCACGCCTTTATAACTGCGGGTCAGACTGACAGTATTATTCGTTTGAAACGTGTTGACGTTTACATTTTGATTCAGAGCAGAAAACGGTTGTCCGGCGTTCAGTAAATTGGTAAACTGACCCGGCGTAACCGAAAGCGATTGCGGCGTTTGATTAAAACTCACGAAGGACCGCAACGTAAGCAGTTGCTTCCCAACGGTAAAAATATTCTTCAGTTTATTTGAAATCGAGAAATACGGATTGCTCAATTCCTGCGTAAGTGCTTCGCCGTTGCGGGTAAGATTTCCGCGTTGTCCGTCCCAAAATCCGCGAAATTTTAGTTCGTTATCAAAGTACTTTTTCGGGTCATTTTTTTGCAGTGAAAAGTTTGTTTCGAGCGAATTGAAGTACAGCTGATTGTACTTGTTCTCTACAATCCCAATCGTGTCAAGTGGCGTGTAAAAAAGCGTCGTGGTGCTTCCAGCTTGTTGTTGATAATCGTTTGTATAGGAAGCATTCAGGCGAAGTTCGTAGTCATTTTTGAGTTTTTTTAGTTGATTTATCGAAGCAAGATGAGCGTTGTTGTCGAGCCAACGGCTATCCGCAAAAGATGGCGGAGCGAGTTGCTGAATACGAAGCCAATCGTTTTTATCGTCGTCGCTTTCAAAGTTGTTCATGATGTCCTGAATCGTCAGGATTTTTGTTTGCTTAGCAATGTTATTTCCGACGTTATTCGCCTGATACGAACCGATGAATTGGTTCTTTTTTGTGAACAACATCGGCGTAACGTTAGCTTCCCACAGCAGAGGCAAAGCCCCAACGCCCACATTTGCCGTTCCGGTAACCGTCACTTTATTTTTGAGTTGAATGTTGATTGCCGCATTCTCCGAAAATTCGAGACTGTCGAGCATTTTTATTGGCTGATGATTTTCTACAATCTGCACGCCCGAAACGGCATCAACGGGCAGGTTTTCGTTCGCCAAATTGTATCTTCCTCCGAGTAAATCAAGTCCCTCAATATAGTATTTGTTAATCGGTTTTCCCTGATACAAAATCCGGCCGCTCGCTTCCACTTCAATTCCGGGTAGCTTTTTGATAATGTCTATGATAGCCCGGTCGTTGGCGTCTTTAAATTCTCCGACGTTGAACGTCAGCGTATCTCCTCTGCGGGTAACCGGATCAGGTTTCACGATAACTTCTTTTAAATCAATATTTTGTTCAGCTACCGTAAAATCATTCTGCTGCGAAGTATTACGCACAATTTTCTTCTGCGGAGCGAAGCCCAACGCGTATAAATTCAGTTGCAATGAATCCGCATCCGACGTAAATTCGATTTTATAATTCCCCCCATTATCAGTGATTGAAAAAGCCAAAATATTGGCGGCGTTGGGCTGCGAGAGCGTTACGTTTACCCCTCGCACGGCGTTTCCCTTTTCGTCCGTTATTTTTCCTTTAAATACGGACTGGGCGAAGGTGAGCTGGGAGAGTAAGAGGAAGACTGAAAAGAGGAGATATTTGAGTTGGGTGGAGAAGCATTTGGGTATTGACCCACCGAAGCGACGGTCGCCCCGACCGACTTCGTCAGGCCACCCTTCCGAGGAGGGGATTTCTCCGAAACGTTGCTTACTTTTCCAATAAGACCGGGGATTTTTGTTCTTCGCTTTCATTTCCCCAATATTCATTCTCTCTCAATCGGGTTATTACGTTTGCTACGCCCCTTTTTGACGAGATTATTCATTTCTTTTTGCGACATATCTTTCCCGTCTTTTGATTTCATTGTGATGGAGCCGCCACTTGCGTTTATCATTTTGAAAGGGTTTTCGGTGAAGTCCGTTTTCATTTCCGTGAATTTCGATTTACTGACATTTAGCAAGTTCTTTTCGCTTACCTCAATCTCACCCAACGTAGCTTTCTCCAATCCCGCCAACGTGAAATGGTATTGATCTTCGGAGTCGTACATATCAACGATCAGACCGGGTAGGCCGCTAAATTTGTACGGACCGTCCTGAATCGGTATTTGGAAGGAAAACCACGCTTCGTAATCTCTGCCACCGTAGGTTGTCGTGGCTTTTTGGCAAGGATAATCTGCCTTCGTGGCGGTTTCGTTGGTGATGTTCCATTTTACCGCCGGAAGGTCTTCTTCGTAAGCTAACTTATCCATAAATACTTTTTCCTGATAAGTTACCTTTTGCGAATTACTCCGTTTGATGATTTCGTACGAAAATATAGATTTCGGGGCACTTTTCATTGCCGCCATCATCTGAGAAATATCCGCCTTATCAGATTTAAAAGACGCCATGATGGAGTCACGGACGAAGGCATTTTTACTAAAAAATAACGAGGTAGAATCCCCGACCAACAGCATCATTTTTTCGTTACTGGTAGCCACGGTATCTGTACTTGGTTGAAAAGTGAGCTCGTACGTAATGTGGTAATTTATTTTGTCTAAAACCGTTTTTCCCTCTGAACCAGAGCCTCCGCCTCCAACAATATTAATTGATTGAGCAAACGAAGTTATCATGAGACAGAGAACGCAAAAGGTAGATAAAAGCTTTTTCATAGAATTTCAACGGTTATTTTCTTGACACACAAACATAACTAAAATATTAGTTGAATATTTACCTACAGACCGTTAAAATTCTTTAAAAGTGCTTTTTAATCTACTCTGAGTTCGAGGGGGTTGTTCTTAGCTGCTGCGTTCGCTTTAATTTTATTTTTAAGTTCAGTATTTGAAGAGAAATCAAATCCATAGCTTGACTGAAGTGAATGTAATGGATTGATTCTTGTTTTTTCACGTAATGAAAAAACAGTTTTATGATTAGATTCAATTGCTTTTTTTTCAAAAAAAGGAATACTAGTTAAATTTCCTCTAAATTCTTCAACGCTTTTTATAGTGAAAATATAATGTTTCTTCGTATCGTATATTCTCACTATAAGGCCTGGAAGTCCATTAAAAATATGAGGTCCACTATTTATTGGTATTTCCGAAGTAAACCAAGCCTTGTACTCTCTACCTGCAAAAGTAGTTGAAGCCGTACTACAGAAAAAACCATTAACACTATCTTTCTTATCCCCTTCGATATTCCAAACAAGTTTCTGATCTATTTCGTAAAAATAATAATCGAGGCCATTCGCTTCATAAACCTTTGTAATATCTTTTTGCAAATCATGTGAAACAAAATACGGGAAATAAGTTACATGCATATAAGCTGGATTACCTATTACGTCGTAACGTGAAATTTCGCCTTTACTTATAGATGCAAATAGTGTATCTCTTTTAAGAAAATTCTCCGTACTATATACAGTAAATTGATTTGACTTTGTAAACAAGTAAGCCGTCTCATTTAAAACATGGTCAATATTATTTGTATCACGTGAATATGATATATCATATTCAAATACAAAGTTTTGACTCTTTAATGAGTTTTGGATCAAAAAGACAAGTATCAAGATTATAAAATATTTCATTTAGTTTCTTTCTTATTGGAATTAACCCAAATAGGAAGCAGTTTCCCTTTCCCTGTTAGGGTTAAAGTATCATGAATTAATGACAAATACCTGATTCTAACATATACCAAACAAATTCTAACATTTCATCTGGGACCGCTTCAGTGCCGCAAACAACGTCACACGATAAAGCAAAACATCATAAATCTGAGTTGGTAACATTAGCCTCTTCTACAGCATCAACTTTTTCTACAGATATTACTGTTTCATCTGGTACTTTCTCTTCTTCATTCGCAAAGGCAAAAGAAACGCAGAACATCAACGCAAGTGTTAAAAATAAATTTTTCATGTTGTAAAAATTTAAAGTGAATAAATTGATTTTGTTGAACGCTGCCGCAACCGGTTAACCGCTTTGTTCTCAACAAATTTCAGAAAAATCTCACCCTCCCCCATCGTATAATACGCAAAAGTATTTGCATATCTTGCAATAGATACTATCCTGAAAACTGAAATAATAGTTAAACATGATTGTTAGAAATAATATCCGTGAATTGCGTGAACGTAAGCACTTTACGTTAAAACCTCTTGCCTCAGAATTAGACATCAGCATCTCTACGCTCAACCGCATGGAGAACGGAATCATCAAGCAGTTCAAAATAATTCCTCGTAAAATTGAGCAAATTTCTGGGCTGTACAGTACAAGAGCTTTTTGTTAAAAATGAGAAAGAAGGTGAATTGCCTTTTACAAAAGAGTAGCTATATAAAAGAACTTATAGCTATGAAAGATAAACGCATCGAAGATTTGGAGCGGCAGTTGAGGCAAAGCAGAGCGTAAGAAATGTAAAGAATAGCTTTTTCATGAAATGATAACGGTTAGGTTTCTGACACACAAGCATAACTAAAATATTAGTTGAATGTTTGTGCTTGACCGTTAAAGTTCTTTAAAGGTTGATTTAGGAATTAATCAAGGCTGAGTTCAAGGGGATTGTTGTTAGCAGCAACCTTCTTTTTTGCTAACTGCTTCATTTCAGGAGTCATGATAGATTTGAAAACAGAAGATCTATCAAAGCTTCCTATTGGATCATTTCTACTTTCTTCACGAATTTTAAAGACTTCTTCTCTATTCGTATAAATAATCTTTTCAGGATCTTTCGCTACGGTTGTGACGACGTCTCCAGCAAAATATTCAAATCCAATTAGCTCGAAAGTATAATACGATTTCACATCGTTTATTTTTACTATCAGACCGGGTAAACCGCAAAAAATATAAGGACCATCCGAAATAGGAATATCTTTGGTAAATCACACTTCATAATCTCTGCCAGCAAAATGTGTCGTGGCTTTCGTGCAATCATACCAATTAATTATAGCGGCAGTATCTAAAATATCCCAAAGTAGACCATTATTGATGCTATATTTATAAGTGTCTATATTGATTTTTTCATAAACGGTTACACTTTCTTGCAAATCTTTCTGTATAAATTGGTCAAATTTAGTGTGATGAAGATTTGACTTATCACTCATTACTTCGTAGGCACTTACTTTACCTGCATTAACTAAACGGAATATAGAATCTTTCTTGAGAAAATTTTCGGTTGCGTAATAAGAATATTCTTTACTATTAAATAAGAAAGCTATCTCCTGCTGTTTACTGTTTATATTGGTTGAATCACGTTGATACGAGATGCGGTAGGTAGTTTTAAAAGTTTGAGCAAATAGAGTATTTACGTTCACGAAAAGTGATACCGCAAAAAATAAAATAAACCTTTTATTTTTTATAAACCTCATAGGTATAAATAGTTTTTAGGATAAGCTGGAGAGAGGAAAAAGGATTATTCAGCAATAAGCTTTACTATTGAAAACTCACTCTAAATAACCCATTTTAAAATACAAAATTTTGCAAAAAATCTTAATAAAGTATTGAGGTAAAGAGATTACGAATACAGAATTACTTTAAAAGAAAATTTACTCGTTTCTCATCCACCGCACCAAAAATTCTCATAATAATACCAAGCTTCAATGACTTGATTATTTGAAGCTGTTCCGGCAATAGTTGTACAATGCGTTGTGCAACTATTGCCGGAACAATGGGTTTCATCTAAGTAATTATTCATTATTACAAACGGCTTAGAGTCAGTTCCCTTTAGTATTTTTTTCGATTCTATTTTAGGATTTTCTGCATCTTTCTTCGAATCGTCTCCCTCATTTGCAAAGGCAAAAGAGACGCAGCACATCAACGCAAGGGTTAAAAATAAATTTTTCATGTTGTAAAAATTTAAAGTGAATAAATTGATTTTGTTGAACGCTGCCGTAACCGGTTAACCGCTTTGTTCTCAACAAATTTCAGCAAAATTTCACCCCCCCCATCGTATAATATGCAAAAGTATTTGCATAACTTGCAATACATACTATCCTGAAAACTAAAATAACAGTTAGCCATGAATAATAGAAATAATATCCGTGAATTACGTGACCGTAAGCACTTCACATTAAAAGCACTCGCCTCAGAGTTAGACATTAGCGTTTCTACACTCAACCGCATGGAGAACGGAATCATTAAACAATTTAAGCCTGAGTTTTTGGTAAAACTAAGTAAATTGTTAGGTTGTACGATTGATGAAATTTTTACACAAAGCAAGAATAAAGAAGAATTGTTATTATCCAAAGAGCAGCTATATAAAAGAGCTTATTGCCACAAAAGATAGACGGATTAAAGATTTGGAGCGGCAGTTGAGGTAAAAAATAAGATTGCGTAACTACGGCACGCTGTTCAGTATTATTCGCATTTATTTTCTACAAAGGTTTAGCTCCGATTAGGGCTTTTGTTTTGAGGAGTGTTATAATTTTTGATAATCCGCTAAAGTCTTTATTCTTTTGTCTTAAATCTACTATCTCACCTCTCCAATCTATAAACAACCATGCAACTCGAAATTTGCTGTTATTCCCTCCAATCTTGTATCAACGCTCAACAAGGCGGAGCCGACCGCATTGAATTATGCAACGGTCTATTTGAAGGCGGAACAACGCCATCCATTGGGTTAATTAAGCTTGCTGTAGAATTGGTTAATATTCCAGTTTATCCGATAATCCGTCCGCGAGGTGGGGATTTTGTTTATTCCAAAACAGAATTAAAAGTGATGGAAGAAGATATTCTGCAAGCCAAAGCAGCGGGAGCAAAAGGCGTGGTTATTGGCATCCTGAAACCAGACGGAACGGTGAACGTTGCGGAAACAAAAAAACTGGTAGAGCTTGCCAAGCCAATGGGTGTAACTTTCCACCGGGCTTTTGACATGACCATTGACCCGATGCAGGCTTTAGAAGATATTGTCCAAACGGAATGCGAACGCATTTTAACTTCTGGTCAACAAAACTACGCCGCTGACGCAACTGAATTATTGACGAAATTAGCTGAAACCGCCAACGGCAGAATCGAGATTATGGCGGGAAGCGGTGTTGGGGTCAAAAATGCCGAAGAGTTGATTAAAACGGGCGTTCACGCTATTCATTTATCCGCAAAAATGGCAGCCGAAAGTCCGATGCAATTCCGCAACGAAGCAGTTAGTATGGCGAGTGCCATTAACCCGTCAGAATACGTGCGTTACGAAGCTAATCTGGAAACGATTCAGGAGATAAAAAAAGTGGTGAAGAGGTTAAGCTAAGAGCCGATTACCGAGAATCAATGACCGCAATTACTCAAACATCAGCATCAACGACACGGTATTCGTGTTCATTCGTTGAATGAGCTGATTCGCAGTTACTTCGCCGGGACGAAAAACAACAGCAGAGGCATTATTCGTCAATCCGTGTGAGAAGTGCAACTCGGGCGTAAACTTGAAATACCGAAGAAAAGCTTCCAAACCAATTCCGTACTCGAGACTGAAGTCGCTGCCCTTTGTTTCCAACGTAGTACCTATCGCAGAGCGGTTTACAAAATTTATAGCATTAGTTTCTTTTCCGTAGCGAACTCCCGCAAAAGCGTACATTCTGAAATTCCCCCGGCGTTCTGATTTGTATTTTATGGCAATCGGTATTTCAAGCCACGCTTTATCCTGAAATTGAATCCGGTCGTCGGTTGCTTCAGAGGTATCCGTCAGATACAGGCTACGTGAGTAAATGCTGACCGTTGGCAAAATCCTGAAATCAAAATAGTCATTGAGCCGTACATTCATCAAACCTCCTATGCGTAAACAAGTGGTGGGTGGCGAAGTAATCGAAGTAAGGATGGAATTAACAGGCTGCTGAAAAGTGCGATTGGTCCGAACGTTAAAGCGAGTCTGCCCCACCCCAATCAGAAAACCAAAATGCAGGTTTTTGTGATCGTAATCGTTTTGGTACTTGACCTTGGACTGAGCGTTTGAGCAAAAAGGTAACAGCAGCGTTATAAAAATAAAAAGAGAAGCGAAGAAGAGTTTATAATCTCTCATCTCGTGTCTCGTATCTTGTATTTCAGAAACTACTTTTTGCCTACGTAAATTGAGCAAATTCCGAACGTTAGTTGCTTGCATATAGTGTTTTTAAAACCCGCTTGACGGAATACCGCCAAAAAGTCTTCGCCATCAGGAAAGGCATTAACCGATTCCGGCAAATAACTGTAAGCCGAGGTATCTTTTGACACCATCCGACCAATCAAAGGTAATATTTTTGTTGAGTAAAACCCGTACAATTGCTTCATCGGGAATGAACGTGGCTTCGAGAATTCGACCACTACGCACGTGCCTCCGGGCTTCGTAACCCTAAACATATCCGTCAATCCTTTGAGCAGGTTTTCAAAATTCCTGACTCCAAATGAAACGATGACGGCATCAAATGTATTGTTATCAAACAGGAGTTTTTCCGAATCTCCCGTGCGGAGTTCTATCTTATCAGAGAGGTTAAGCTTCTCCATTTTCTTCCGTCCGTATGACAGCATTCCTTCCGAAATATCAACACCAATTACCTTATCGGGGTTGAGTTGTTTCACGGCTTCCACCGCTAAATCGCCCGTTCCGGTAGCAATGTCAAGTATCAGTTTCGGATCTTCCTTTTTCAGCAAACCAATTGCCTTTTTTCTCCAATAAACGTCTACTCCACCGCTGAGTACGCGGTTAAGCAAATCATATTTAGGCGAGATATTATCAAACATCTCAGCTACTTGCTCTTTCTTACCAGTGTCTTTATCTTTATACGGTACTACTGCCATAATATATTATTTTTTCCGAGCGTTATTCTTCAAGCGGGATACAAAGGTAATTTTTGTTTAGGTAACCACTGATAGATGTGAATGGTTTTAAGCATTCAGATTTTTAGAACGCTGAGATTCTTTCTCCGCCTTCAATATTCCCTTACAAATCTCTTTTACCAAGCCCGGACCTTCGTAAATGAAGCCCGAATAAATTTGTACTAACGAAGCTCCAGCTTCTAACTTTTCAAGTGCATCGGCGGCGGAATAAATCCCCCCTACCCCAATGATTGGGAATGCTCCGTTTGACTTTTGGTGTAAATACCGGATTACTTCCGTTGAGCGATCTTTCAACGGTTTTCCGCTTACTCCACCTGCTCCAATGGCTTCTACTTCCTGCTTATCCGAACGCAGGTTTTCTCGTGAAATCGTTGTATTTGTAGCGATTACGCCCGCAATGCGTACGGAGTTGATGATTTCAATAATATCGTCGAGTTGACTTTCAGTCAAATCGGGAGCGATTTTCAATAATATCGGCTTGGGTTTCGACTTCCGTCCATTTTCTCGTTTGAGCGATTTTAATAAATACGTCAACGGTTCTTTCTCCTGCAAATCCCGAAGGTTCGGCGTATTTGGAGAACTCACATTCACCACAAAATAATCTACGTACGGGTAGAGGTCATTAAACGCTTTGATGTAATCGTACACGGCATCAAGGTTCTCGGTCATTTTGTTCTTCCCGATATTCCCCCCCACAATAATTTTTGACTTGCGGTTACGAAGATTATCCGCCGCTTTTAAAGAGCCTTCATTATTAAACCCCATACGATTAACAAGAGCCTCGTCTTCTTTCAAGCGAAACAGACGCGGTTTATCATTTCCCAATTGTGGCTTGGGCGTAACGGTACCGATTTCTACGAACCCAAAACCAAGGGACTCCATTTCATCTACCCAAAGGGCATTTTTGTCAAACCCCGCTGCTAATCCAACGGGATTTTTGAAATACAGACCAAACACTTCCCGCTCCAGCTTTGGACTTTTCTTTTCATAGAAGAGTTTTAAAATATTCGATACGAATGGAATTTTGTAAGCAAACTGAAGAAGATCAGTGGCTTTATAGTGTATTTCCTCCGGATCGTATTTGGTGAGTTGCGGAAATATGTATTTTTTATAAAGGCTCATAAGTACAATTTTATTCTCGTCTGAAAATGGACGAGCAAAAGTAAATGAATTGTATAGTAATGCCAACTTAAATAAACATATCCTGATGGTTTCGTATAGTTTAAATAATGAGGTTATAGATATTCACGATAAAGCACAATATCAAAATAATACAACAAAATAACAGATAAGTGAATATACTAAATACTGCGTTTATTTACGATTACAGTTATTAAACCTGCGATATACAATTAACTATCAAATAGTTAACACATTATCCTAATTTCTTACCTCGCTCACCTTTCTTGCATCACTGCGACCGCTCATCATTTTAATTATTAAAAAAATTATAGAAACTGAGAACCTTTTAAAAGTTTCCGTAGTTTTGCAGTCGTGGAAACAAAAGAACGCATATTAGCAACCGCCGAAGAATTATTCTTCCGGTTTGGCATCCGAAGTGTAACAATGGATGACATTGCGAAAGCATTGGGGATTTCCAAGAAGACCATCTACAACCATTTCAAGGATAAGGATGAGATTGTGGAAGAGGTAACAGAAACTGCACTTCAAAAGGACAAGAATGAATGTGAACAAATTTACCTGCAAGCAACAGATGCTATTGATGAAATTATGAAGTCAACGCAACTCATGCGTGACATGGTAGAAAATATGCATCCGGGGGTGCTGTTTGATTTACAAAAATATTACCCGAAAGCCTGGAAACGCTATTTAAATCATCGGAATGGTTTTATTGAAATTGTATTACGCAACCTAAAGAAAGGGAAAGAGGCAGGTCTTTATCAGGAAGGTATTGATGCTGAGATTTTAGCTCGGTTTAGAGTTGCGAGTATTGATTCGGCTTTTGATGAATCGATATTTCCTCCAAAACGGTTCAAACTAATTGACGTTCAGTTGCAATTGCTCAACCACTTTTTGCGTGGAATACTCACACCACAAGGCTTGAAATTGTACGAAAATTATAATAAAGTTAATCATTACAAACACACAACTATATGAAAATCAGCTATATATTTCTATTGCTGGGGCTAAGTTTTTTCACCGCAAACGCTCAACAAACATTCACGATTGAAGAAGCAGTAGCTTTTGCTAAAAAGAACAACGTTGCGGCAAAAAATGCCCTGATAGGTATTCAGGATGCCGAACTTCAAATTCAGGAATTAAAGCAAACCGGACTGCCGCAGATTAGTGGTCAGTTTCAGTATACTTACAATGCCATTGTTCCAACCTCGGTTTTGCCAGCTAATTCATTTGACCCTTCTGCATCCGAGACGGACGTAATCAAAGTAAGGTTTGGTGTGCCGTGGGGCGGTCAGGCGGGTATTGGCTTGAATCAACTTATATTTGACGGTTCTTATTTGGTTGGCTTACGTGCCGCCGCAACTTACCGCGAGCTAGCTGCGAAGAACAAACTACAAAGTGATGTAACAATCGCCGAATCTGTAACCAAAGCCTACTATTCCGTTTTAGTTGCCGAAGAGAGATCAAAAATATTGAAACTGAACGTAAGTAGGCTTGATTCGCTGATTCGCGATACGAAAATACTTTTTGAAGAAGGTTTTGCCGAAGGTATTGACGTGATGCGTTTAGAAGTTCAGCAGAACAATCTATTGACCGAACAACAAAAGGTTGAAAACTTGATTGATTTGAGTTATCAATTACTAAAGTTTCAGATGGGATTTCGTTTAGAAAACCCAATTGAGCTGACCGACCAATTAGAAGGAAGTGACATTACCGCTTTGCGTATCATTTCAAACGAACCCGTAGATTACGGAAATCGGATTGAATTTAGTTTGTTGGAAACTCAACGTAAATTAACCGAACTGAATGTCGAACGTATTCAAAAAAGTGCGTTGCCATCCGTATTTTTCTCAGGTTCAATTGGAGCAAATCACGGAAATCCGCGTTTCAACCCATTCGAACGCTGGTTCGGAGCGTCTGCTCTTACACTCAGAACAACCATTCCGATTTACGACAGCGGTATCCGCAAAACGCAGGTACAACGCGAACGGCTGAATTTAATTAAGCTTGACTACGGAGCGGAGCAGTTAAAGGAATCTTTCGAATTACAAAACTCACAAGCCATTACTAATCTCACAAACGGAATTCAGACACTTGATGTACAACAACGCAATGTTGATTTAGCAACTGAGGTACTACGGGTTTCTAATATTAAGTACAAAGCGGGCGTGGGTTCTAATATTGAAGTTATTAACGCCGAATCTTCTCTAAAAGAAGCTCAGACAAATTACTTCGCCGCACTCTATGATGTCCTTATTGCTAAAGTAGATTTGGATTTGGCAAGAGGAAATTTGAAGTAAGTGAAATACAATCAACACACGAATAATTAACATACTACATATACTAATGAAAGCAACTTACTACCTACTAATCATTACGATGAGTGCCTTTATTGCCTCTTGCGGGAGAAATTCTGAAGGCGGTTCGCTGGCGGAAAAGCGTACCAAGCTGATCGAATTACAGCAACAGCAGGCAACTTTGAACGAAGAAATCAATACGCTGCAATCTGAAATAGGTAAACTGGATACTAACAAAGCTGTGATTGCTACCGACGTAGTAGTTTCACCAATTATGTCAACTGAGTTTCAACACTTCGTAGAAGGAACCGGACGCTTGGAAGCAGAAAATAACGTTTTTGTAACGCCGAAAATAGGTGGTGCAATTACCCGAATTTACGTAAAAGAAGGCGATTACGTTAAGAAAGGGCAAACCGTTGCCACGATTGACAATACAATCATGAAAACTTCTATGGATGCTATAAATACTCAAATGGCAACGGCACAGCTTCTTTTTGATAAGCAAGAATCGCTTTGGAATCAAAAGATTGGTACGGAAGTGCAATACATTCAAGCGAAATCGCAGATAGATGCACTTAAAAAGCAACTTGCTACCATGAAAGCACAAAATGATATGAACGTTGTGAAGTCTCCTATCAGCGGTTACGTTGACGAAGTTCGTTCGCAAATGGGCGAAATGGCCTCTCCGGGTCTGGGAATTCTACGAGTTGTAAATTTCAGCGAGCTAAAAGTTGTTGCCGAAATTCCTGATACGTACGCCGGAACAATTTCTAAAGGAGATGTAGTAAAAATTAAGTTTCCTGATTTACAAAAAGAAATCACTGCCAAGTTGAAGTTTGTGAGCCAGACCATTAACCCGGTTTCACGTACGTTCACAATCGAAGCGAACATACCAAATTTTGACAAGCAGTTGAAGCCTAACTTGACGGCAATCGTAAACATCAACGATCAATCCCGCTCAAGAGCGATTGTAATACCAAGAAACCTGATTCAACGTACCGAAGAAGGCGAATTAGTTTACGTAGCAGTACAGGAAGGAAATAAGAAAGTTGCCCGCAGCAGAGCCATAATTACCGGATTAACTTACGACGGTAATATCGAAATCACATCGGGTTTAAACGTGGGCGATATGCTCATTACGCAAGGTTATCAAGATGTTGTAGACGGACAAGTGATTATGTATTAATCGTAATTGAGGTGCTTGTCATCGACACTAATAATATTAAAATATTAACTAAATAAATTATGAAACCCAACACTACCGAAGAACACGAAGGGCTTCCCAAAGCAGGTGGAGTCATCTACAACCTAATCGGTGGGTTAGCAAAAAACCGCACAACGGTCTTCTTGTTGACCATCATGGTAACTGTTACCGGTTATCTTATCTTTAATAGTCTGCCGAAAGAGCAGTTCCCCGAAATCGTTGTTCCACAGATTTATGTGAATACCGTTTACGCAGGAACAGCCCCCGCGGATATTGAAAACCTGATTAACAAACCTCTTGAAAAGCAGATAAAAGCGGAAAAGGGCGTTAAGAAGATTAAGTCGAATGCCTTACAGGACGTTTCCGTAATATTGGTAGAGTTTGAAACGGATGTACCCGTTGAGATTGCTAAAGAACGGGTAAAAAGTGCCGTGGATAAAGCCCGTCGGGATTTACCAACTGACCTTACGCAAGATCCAACAGCTCTGGAAGTAAACTTCTCAGAGTTCCCGATTATGAACATCAACCTTGCGGGAAATTTCCCGTTGGATAAATTAAAAGGCTACGCCGAAGAGTTGCAGGATAAAATCGAGGCGATGCCCGAGATTACCCGTGTCGATATCGTTGGGGCATTGGATCGTGAAATTCAGGTCAATGTTGATTTGGCAAAAATGAAAGCTTACGGAATTACGTTTTTCGATATTCAAAGTGCCATTAACGGTGAAAACGTAAACATTTCGGGTGGAGAATTAAACGTTGAAGGCATTCGCAGAACACTTCGTGTAAAAGGCGAATTCAAGAATATTTCTGAATTACAAAACGTCATTATTCGTTCGGGACAAGGGGCAACTGCCCGCCTGAGTGAAGTAGCCGAAGTAGTAGATGATTACGCCGAGCGGCAGGATTTTGCCCGTTTGGATAATAAAACCGTTGTTACATTAAACGTAATCAAACGCGGTGGTGAAAACCTCGTGATCGCTTCGGAACAAATCGAAAAAATTATTTCCGATTTTGAAGCAGGCAGCATTCCCGAAGGCCTTGAAGTAATTGTAACCGCCGACGCATCTGAAAGAACCAAAGCCGATCTAAATGACCTCATCAACACAGTTGTGATGGGTTTCATCTTTGTGGTATTGGTATTAATGTTTTTCATGGGCGTACGAGATGCCATCTTCGTGGGACTATCCGTTCCGTTGTCAGCACTTTTAGCATTTTACCCGTTATTATTAATGGGTTTCACGTTGAATACAATCGTTCTTTTTGCTTTCCTATTGGGTCTCGGACTCGTAGTGGATGACGCCATTGTGGTAGTAGAAAACTCGCACCGTATTTTCAATAAATATAAGCACCTGTCAATCGTTGAGTCTGTTAAACTTGCTGCTTCGGAGGTTTTTGCTCCGGTATTTGCCGGAACACTGACCACCATTGCACCGTTTTTCCCCCTAATATTTTGGGAAGGAATTGTGGGTGAATTTATGAAGTACCTACCGTATACACTGATATTTACGCTTTTTGCTTCATTGATAGTTTCTTACGTCATGAACCCCATTTTCGTAATTACATTTATGAAGCGGGAAGACGAAGAACGAGGCATTGTTCCGAGTTTCGCCCAGCTAAAGAAGCCAATGATTTATTTGGTAACGGCAGCATTTATATTCTACGTATTATCTGCCATTGCGAGTAGTGGAACCATGTTCGGAATTGCCAATGTCATTACGCTGATTGCCATTCTTTACGTTTTCAACCACTTCATACTTACCCCCAAACTGATTACTCCGTTTCAGGAAAGGTTCTTACCTTCTTTAACGGGCGGTTACCGAAGAGCCATTCGTTGGATCTTGGTGGGCTGGCGTCCAATTGGCGTTGTGGTTAGTATGGTTGCATTGTTGGTCTTCACCGTCATTATGATGGGTATTGTTAAACCAAATGTCATTTTCTTCCCAAGCGGTGAGCCGGATTACATCTACGTTTATAACGTGATGCCCATCGGTACTGATGCTCGTGAAACGAATGAAGTTACCAAGGAAATCGAGAAGCGTGTTTTCAAAGTAATAAAAGAGAATAACGCTACTGGTGCCGTGAATTCTGTAATTTCCAACGTAGGTAAAAATGCCGGAGACCCGATGAACCCTGACCGTTCAGCTACACCGCATAAGTCAAAAGTGACGGTTGCGTTTGTGAGCAAAGAAGATCGGGGCGACATTTCGTCTCAGGTTTTACTCGGAAAAGTACGGGATGCACTTCAGGGAATTCCCGGAACTGAAATATCCGTTGAGCGTGAAAGCAACGGTCCACCAACCGGAAAACCAATTGCTATTGAGATTATCGGTGAAGACTTCGATGTGCTTCAACGCCTCGAAAAGCAAGTTCGGAACCGAATTAGTCAGGCGGGAATTCAGGGAATTGATGGTCTAAAAACTGATTTAGAAACTAACAAACCCGAAATCATTATTAATGTTGACCGCGAAAAGGCTTCTCGTGAAGGCATTAGTTCGGCACAAGTAGCTTCTACTATTCGTACAGCGTTATTTGGTCTTGAAGTTTCTCAATTCCGCGATAATGATGACGAATATCCGATTCAACTACGTTTAGATAAAGATGACCGCTCGCAGATTGACCGTTTATTAAGTATGAATATCACGTACCGTGATATGAATATGGGCGGCATATTGCGTAGCGTGCCGTTGGCTTCGGTGGCAGATATTAGTTATTCCACAACGTTTAGCCAGATTAACCGTAAAGACAATGAGCGTTTAATTACACTGAGCTCTGACGTAGCTCCTGCTTATAAAGACGCTGCTAACCAAATAAATGAGCAAATCATGGCGGCAGTATCTGATTTGGAAGTTCCTTCCGGATATCGGATTCGCCAAGGTGGTGAGCAAGAAGAACAGAAAAACACGCAGGCATTTTTGGGTACAGCTTTTGGAGCGGCTTTAATATTGATTTACATAATATTAGCAGCTCAGTTCAATTCCGTAATTAAGCCAATTATCATCTTCATAACCATTATACTTAGCCTCATTGGCGTGTTGCTTGGCTTTATGTTATTTGATAAGACGTTCTCGATTATCATGTCGGGGGTAGGTATTATTGCCTTGGCGGGTATCGTAGTGAAAAACGGTATTCTCTTGATCGAGTTTATAGATGATCTACTGGCAAAAGGAATGCCGTTGCGGGAAGCTATTATTGAAGGTGGAGCAACTCGCTTAACGCCAGTATTATTAACGGCATCTTCTACCGTATTAGGTCTGATTCCGTTAGCTCTCGGACTTACATTTGATTTTGGAGCATTATTCGTTGATTTGGAATGGAATGTAAGCGTAGGCGGCGATAGTGCTGTTTTCTGGAACATCTTAGCCTGGACTATCATCTTCGGATTAATATTCTCAACCATCCTGACATTACTCGTAGTACCTTGTTTGTATTACATTAATGAGTGGGTAAAAGCCAAACTCTTCGGAGATAAGGAAGTTGATGCAGAAATTGAAACAACACAACCAATTGTAGTATAAAAAAATATTAGCCATGTTAACTCAATCCTCTCTCGTGAAAACGAGGGAGGATTTTTTTGTGGTATGCTGTTAAGTAGGTGCGGATGTCACTAAAGAAAGTTATATTTGTAAAAAGTCGTAAATATGACAGCAATAAAACTAACTCAAAAAGTAACGGACGGGGGTATTTTTATACCGCTCAAAGGTTTTGATAATCAGTTAATTGAAATTGAAATCAATATAAATGCAATCAGTGAAATTGAAAAAGGCAAAAATGCGGCTTTAATCGCAGAGTCTTTCTTTTCAAAAATTGACAAAAAGCTGACTGTTAACTTTGATGAACTGAATGCTTATGAGCAGTAAAATCTTTTTAGATAGTTCGATTTTAGTAGAAAAGGCAAAGGGAACAAAAGAAGAGCTATTTGATTATTTAATCGGTGATGATTCGGTTGAAAAATGTATAAACTCAATCGTTTTAAGCGAATTCACCTATTACTTCTTAGCAATTGAAGGTAATGCATCTCCAATGAGTCTTAAAATGAGGAAGGCTATTCAGCCAATTCTCAAAAAGAACAGTCCTAAAGATTTATTAAAAGTTTTTACGTATCTACGTGATGATAGCAGTGTAATTTCTCTTTACCTAACCTTTATGGAAAAATACAATTTGCTTCCAAATGATGCGTTGATTCTCGCTAATTGTAAAATCCACAAAATACTAAACATCGCAAGTTACGATGTAAACGACTTTAAAGAAGTCTGCGAAAGCGAAGGCATAAATTTAATTTCAAAAATCAAAGATTTGAATTGACGTTCATACTTACCTTCAATCCTCTCTCGTGAAAACGAGGGAGGATTTTTTTTGATCCTACTTACCCAAACCACATGTAAATTGCTAACTTGAGTAAATACACGTTTACACCTCTATGAAAGCCCTCCTCGCCCTATTCCTACTTCTATTTCTCGGAATTCAAAAAGAACCCGCGAAAAAGCAGCCTAATATCCTTTTCATTGCCGTAGATGATCTCCGCCCCGAATTGGGTTGTTACGGAAACGAAATCATCAAAACACCTAATATTGATAAACTGGCGGCGGATGGGCATTTGTTTAAAAATCACTTCGTTTCCGTTCCCACTTGCGGAGCATCCCGGCAGGCGTTGTTGACAGGTTTTCATCCTCGCTCTACGCAACATTTGAGCAATCATGCTTCAGAAATTTTCATTTCTGGGAAGCCGGAAACTGACCGTCCCGAAACGTTCATTCATCACTTAAAAAGAAATGGTTATCGTACCGTCGGAATCGGAAAAATCAGCCATAACCCCGAAGGTAAAGTTTACGGGTACGAAGAATCAAACAAAGGAACACCTCGTGAACTCCCGCACAGTTGGAACGAACTCGTTTTTGATTCCGGGAAGTGGGGAACGGCTCACAATGCGTTCTTTGGTTACGCCGACGGAACGAACCGAAATACGCTAAAAAAGCAGGTAAAACCCTACGAAACCGCCGAGGTTTCTGACG
Source organism: Spirosomataceae bacterium (assembly GCA_047630355.1). GTDB lineage: Bacteria > Bacteroidota > Bacteroidia > Cytophagales > Spirosomataceae > JANQUM01. The sequence continues at coordinate 22,530 of JBLHXN010000052.1, forward strand.
AAGGTTACGTTGATGGACTGACGGCAAATTTAGCGGCTGACAAAATTAGTGAATTGAGCAAAAGAGAGAAACCTTTCATGCTCGCCGTTGGGTTTTTCAAACCGCATTTACCGTTTAATGCTCCAAAGAAATACTGGGATTTGTACGATAGAAACGAAATTCAAACCGCACCTTTTCAAGCCGTTCCCGAAAATGCCTCTTCGATGAGCCTGCACGATAGTGGCGAATTTAACCAATACAAATTAGGTGAAGAAAAGGCAAGTTTAGAAAAACCCGTCTCGGAAGCGTACGCTCAAAAGTTGCGACACGCCTATTACGCCGCAGTAAGCTATACCGACGCTCAGGTTGGCAAGCTGATTTCTCAACTGAAAAAAGAAGGGATTTACGACAATACCATTATTGTATTATGGGGAGACCACGGTTGGCACCTCGGCGATCAAAACGTTTGGGGAAAGCATACTTGCTTCGACCGGGCGTTGCGTAGTCCGTTGATTATTAAAACAACCGAAAAGGTAAATTCACGAATAAACGAAGTAGTAAGTAGCGTAGATATTTACCCGACGATAATGGAATTAGTCAACGTAAATATGCCGCACAAAACCGATGGCAAAGGTCTGACTGGTTTGATAAAAGGAAAATCTAAAAATTGGAAAAACACGGCGTTCAGCTATTATAATAATCGCCTTTCCGTGCGAACGCCGCGTTATAGAATCACGGAATATTTCGGAGAAAGTGGCTCGAAAATTGACTTGTACGACTTACAAAACGACCCGTTTGAAACAAAAAACATTGCTGCTGATAATGAGAGAGTTATCAGAAAGCTAAAGCCTTTACTAGAAGAAGCGAACAAAGGATTGTTCGAGTAAAAATCATCTCCCGCACGCTGTAACATGCTCTTTACCCGTGAAAACATAGAAAATACCTACGCCGAAAATCGGTTCACCAGCCTCTCCGATGCGGGCGGCGGCGATAACTCCCGC